>JAKACD010000010.1 GCA_021821785.1 Thermoplasmata archaeon | reverse complement strand
AGCTACGGACGCTTTAGGCTCAATAATAATGAGCACCACTCGGGCCGCGGGTATTACCGCGGCGGCTGGCACCCGTCTTACCCGGCCCTTACTTCTCGAGCTTTTTAGGCTCGAGAACAGCCTACACATAGTGTAGGCACTTGGAGTTCCCCCATCGTGGTTGCCCACATTGTGGAGGTTTCGCGCCTGCTGCGTCCCGTAGGACCTGGATTCGTGTCTCAGAATCCATCTCCGGGCGACTTCTCCCAAAGCCCGTACCCGTCTTCGGCTAGGGGGTCCGTGAAACCCCCTACTACCTGATAGGCCGCAGACCCATCCTCGAGCCCCGCAGGGTTTGGACCTGGGAGCCTTCCATCATCTCAGGTCTATCGGGTATTATCCCCAGTTTCCCGGGGTTATCCCCGTCTCGAGGGCAGATTGTCCGCGTGTTACTGAGCAGTGCGCCGAGGGCTTACCCCTCTCGACTCGCATGGCTTAAGCGAACTCCAATAGCGGTGCCCGCCGGCAGGATCAACCGGATTTGTTCGCACACTTTTCGCAATGTGCGGGAATACGTGTTCAAGATCGTGAACGATCGACTGACTGGCGGTATATGCTCTTCGCTCTGATTGAGCGCTCTTTCGCGTACGTCTCCTCCGTCAGTCCTGAGAGGTCGCTCCCCGTCTCCGGGGAGGGGATCTCGGGGCTCCACGCCCTGTCGGGCCATCTGTGGCGTCGCCCGGAAGAGCTCGGATCATGCGTCCCCGGCTCGCCGTGGCGGCGTCGGCACGACGCGGTCTTCCGAAGAAGCCGCTCGTTCCAGTTCTAGGAAAGGGGGACCCTATTTAAGGACAGCCCTGTGCGGACCCGGGAAACCGGTCGCACCCCGACCCGGTTCGCGGGAGCGACGCCGACCGGATCGACGCTCCTCCCGACCGCGCCGCCGCGCTCGGGGAGGGCCGGGACGCCCGGGACGGCTCAGGCCCTTCCTTCTAGTCGCGCCACCCAGAGCGGTACTTCGAGCAGGCTCGTGATCTCGGGGGGGTCCTCCCCGTACCCGAAGCCGTAGCGGTTGAGCCAGAGCCCGTGGAGCCCCGCGGCGGAGGCCGCCTTCGCATCCGTCTGGGCGAGGTTCCCGACATACACCGCTTGCTCCGGCGGGACCTGGAGGCGGGCCACGGCCCGCCGAAAGATCTCGGGATCGGGCTTCTCCACGCCCTCGGTCCCGGAGGAGACAACGCGGGCGAAGTAGTCGAGGATCCCCGCCCGGTCGAGGATTGTCCGGACCCTCGCCTCGCTCGTCGAGTTCGAGATCACCCCGAGCAGTCGGTGTTCCGCGGCCAGCTGGTCCAAGCAGCGGCGGGTGTCGGAGAAGAGGTGGACCGAAAGCTCCGGGCCATGCACGTCGGCGCAGAACTTCGCGACGACCTCGCGACCGACCTCCTTCTGGGCGGCCCGTGAGAGCGTGCGCTGCCAGAACTCTAGGAGCCTCTCTTCCCGGGAGTGGTGCACGGGCTCGAGGTCGAGCTCCCGCTCGACCTCGAGGAACGAATGGGTCAGCGCATCGGGATCGAGCTCGAGATAGTAGCGGCGGGCGACCTCGCACCAGCCCTCGAAGTCCCGGAGGTCGACCAGCGTGTCGCCGAGGTCGAACAGGACCGCACGGATCCGGGGGGAGGCGCTGCCCACGCGCAACGGCAGCGGCCGGGCCCCTTATCGTTGGTCGGTCCGGGACGTCTCAGGCCCCCATCTGGGCGATGCCTTCCGAGCGGGCCGACGCCGGGCCGCCGAAGCCGAGCCCTTCGAGCAGACCGAGGCGCGATTCAAGGAGCTCGCGCAGGAACCACTCCATCTTCTCGTGGACGACCGTCAGGCGGGTGAAGAGATCGGAGCTTCCCGGGTCGCCCGCGCGGTCGGCGATTTCGACCCCCGTTCGAAGCCCGCGGAGGATGAGCCGGTGCGCGTCGAGCAGGTGCTCGACCATTTCGCGCGGCGTCTCGGGGACCTTGGTCTCCCCGGCCACGATACCGAGGCGGCGCAGGAGGTCGAGGTGGTATTCGGCCCGGGCCCCGAGGATCCGCTGGCGCTCGGCCAGGGGATCGATCGAGTCGAGGACCTCCTTCGCGTGCGCGTCGAAGAGGAGGTGCAGGTCGTAAAAGAGCGGCCCGACCACGTTCCAGTGATAGCCCTTGTAGAGGAAGTACAGCTGGACGGCGTTCGCTTGCTCGCGGCGAAGCTGTTCGACGACCTGGTTCGGCTCCCGGGACTCCATGGCAGTCACCCTCGGCCGCAAGGGGACGTGAGGTCCCTTCTGCCTTCGGTGAAGGCCGCTTGACCCCCGGGGGGAGGGCCGGGTCGGGGAGCCGCCACAGCTACTACGGCTCGTCGTAGGTTATGGACCGGGGGGCCGCGGACGATCCTCGGGGTCGCGGGACGCGACCGGGGCCGACGGCCGGCGCCGGGCCCGTTACGCCACGCTCACCGAGACGACATCCGAGTGGCGCAGCAGGATCGCCCGGGCGACCTTGAGGTTCTTACCGGCCTTCCCGATCGCCCGGGCCTTCCAGGCCGGATCGACCGTCACGGTCGCGTGCCGGCCCTTCCCCTTCGGCCCGAAGTCGACCTTCTTCGGGGAATACCAGTAGAAGATGTTCTTCACCAGGGCCTCGGGGTCGTCCGACCACTCGACGACCTGGATCTCCTTCTTGAGCATCCCTTTTAGGCGGTCGACGAGGACCCCGCCCGGCCCGACGGCCTTGTGGACCTCACCGGGCTGGACAAGGATGACGAGCTTGTCCTCGGTCTCGAAGCAGTCCTTGACCCGGGCGCCGGTGCGCTCCTCGAAGAGACGGATGTAGCCGAGGGTCGTCGTGTCGAAGGCGATCTCGGCCATACGAAGGAGTTCGACGACCGGGTTACGTCTCGAGGCTCAGGATCGCGCTCGAGCCGGGGTCGAGGATGGCCATCGCGCTGATCGGGTACGGGCGGCCGCACGCCTGGCCGAGGTCGACGGCGGTGCCGTCGTAGTGGTACACCGGCGCCTTGCCGATCTGGCGCTCGCCCGTGAGCTTGGGGTCGGGGCAGGTCCGCGACACGATGACGAGGCGGGCCTTGTTGGCCTTCGCCGCGGCGAGGGTCTCGGTGAGCCCCACCCGTACCTTGCCGGTCTCGAGCGCCACCTTGAGCGCATGCGCGAGATCCATCTTACGCCGCCTCCTTCGCGTCCTCGATCTTCGCCGCGGGGGTCACCACGGTCGTCGAAGAGAGCGGCCGGTAGATGAGGTTCACCGCGCCCGTTCCGAGCGTGATCGGCTGACCGACGATGATGTTCTCGGCGACGCCCTTGAGCTCGTCGACCTCGCCGGTGATCGCCGCGCGCAGGAGGTGGGCCGCCGTGATCTCGAACGCGGCGCGCGCGAGCACGCTCGTCTTCTTGCCCGAGATCCCGTGACGGCCGATCGCCCGGATGTCCCCTTCGTTCGTCATCACGTCGGCGACGAGCATGAGGTGGCGGATGTCGACCCCGAGACCCTGTTCGGCGAGCGTCCGGTTCGCCTCGAAGATCAGCGCCGCCCGGGCCGCCTCGACGCCGTAGACCCGGTAAATCTCGAAGACCGAATTGGTCGTGGTCCGGATCCCGTCGACGCCCGCGATCTCGATGACGCCCTCGAGGTTCGAACCCTCGGTGTAGATCACGTACTCGTCCTTCTCGCGGCGGATGAGCGCCCGGCGGATCCCGGTCACGCCCTTGATCTGGATCCCCTTCGCCTGCTCGCTCGCAATGAGGAGCTTCTTGAACGGCATGTCCTCGACGAGCTCCTCCTTCCGCGACTTGGCCGCGCCCGCGACCGACTCCTTGAGGTGGATCTCGAACGAGCGGGTCTCGCCGCTGCCCGAGCCCGGCTTGACCTCGAAGAGGCGGGCGTCGAGCCCCTCGATGAGCGCCGCCTCGAGCTCCGCGCGCTTCACGCCGCGCGCCTCGAGCAGGGCCGCCTGGGGGCTCACCACGACCTTCAGGTCCTCCACGATCGCGCTGATCGACGCGACGTCGGGAACCGTCGTCACCTCGATCTGGAGGGCGATCTTCTGGACCATGTCGCGGTCGCCTTTGAGCTTCTTCTCGACATGGACGGTCATCATCGGGGTCGAGGGGACGCGGCGGGCGTCCACGAGCTCGATCAGCCGAGGCAGGCCGAGCGTGACGTTCATTTCGGCGACCCCCGCGTAGTGGAACGTCCGCAGGGTCATCTGCGTCCCGGGCTCTCCGATCGACTGGGCCGCGACAATCCCGACGGATTCGTGGGCATCGACCTCGGCCCGGCGGAACCGGCGCGCGACCTCCTTGACGACCCTGGTCGCGTCGGCGGGCGAGAGCCGGAGGCTCTGCAGCTTCGCCTTCGTCCCCTCGGCGAGCGAGGGGGGCAGCGGGAGTCCGTTCTCGCGGATCGCGATCTCCTGGATGCGCGTGATCAGGTCGCGCGGGGGCGCCTTCTTCTCCTCGGCCATGGCCCTACTCTCCTCCGAATTCGGGGCCTTCCTCGGGCGCACCGAACTCCTCGGCCTCTTCCTCTTCGGCCTCTTCCTCGAGCTGGGCCTCCGCCTGGAGGTCCATCTCTTCCTCGGAGACGGGCGGGGCTCCCGCCGGTCCATCGGCCCGGCGTTCCTCCGACGTACGGACCCGGCGGCCGAGGACCTGGGCGACGACCTCGTCGAGCGAGACCGGGGCGCCCTGGTACGAGCGCGTCGGGTCGATCCCGTCCTCCCCGTACTTGTACTCGATCACCGTGCCGGCCGTATTGCGGACGGTGCCGTCCTCGGCGACCTTGAGGTCTTCGAGGGCGTTGATCAGCCGCCGCTGCATGTAGCCCGAGCGGCTGGTCCGGACCGCGGTGTCGACGAGCGACTCCCGGCCGCCCATCGAGTGGAAGAAGTACTCCGTCGGGGAAAGTCCGCGCTTGTAGCTCGAGCTGACGAAGCCGCGGGCGTCCGCGCCGAGGTCCCCCCGCGCAAAGTGCGGCAGCGTCCGCTTGACGTAGCCGCGGAGGAGCCGCTCGCCGCGCACCGACTGCTGGCCGACGGCGCCGGCCATCTGCGTCAGGTTGAGCATCGAGCCCCGGGCGCCCGACTTCGCGAGGATCACGGCCGGGTTCTCGAGCCCGAGGTACCGGCCCGCGATCTCGCCGGCCGTGTCCCGAGCCTGCCCGAGCTCCCGTCGGACCATCACCTCGAGCGTCTCCTCGAGCGAGCGGCCCGGCATCTGCTCGAGCTCGCCCTTGCGGTACTGCTCGACCAGCTCGTTGACCTTCGCGCGGGCCGATTCGAGCGAGCCGAGGATCTCCTTGAGCGCGTCCTCCGGGACGTCCTCGTCGTCGATCCCCGTCGAGAGGCCCTTGAGCGCGATCGCGGTGATCGCGAGGCGGCTCATCTCATCGAGGAACTGCCGCGCGCGGGGCATGCCATCGTTGCGCGCGATCGCATCGAGGACGGCGCCCTTTTCGTAGGCGATCGCCTTCTTGTCAATCGTACCGGCCTTCAGGACCCCGTTCTCGATCACGACCCACGCATCGTGCTTGCAGTGAAGCGGCTGGCAGTCGCAGCGGGCCCAGATGTTCGAGCGGAACTCGAGCGTGAGGTCGCTCGGCAGGGTGAGCGAGAAGAGCTGCTTCCCATTCCAGATCGGCTCGCCGTCCTTGTCCTTCCCCGCCGGGGGCGGGATCGGATAGTTCAGCTTCGAGAGGAGGTAGGTGACCTCGGGGCGCGTGAACGTCGGGTTCTGGTAGGTCAGCAGGAACGCCGCGGTGATGTGGTCGTGCAGCATCCCGATGATCGGTCCGCCGTAGCGGGGCGAGAGGATGTGCTCCTCGACCTTCATCAGGACCTTTGCCTCGGCCCGCGCCTCCTGGCTCTGGAGGACGTGGAGGTTCATCTCGTCGCCATCGAAGTCGGCGTTGTACGGCGGGCAGTCGCAGAGGTTGAACCGGAACGTCTTGTGCGGCAGGATGCGGACGAAGTGGGCCATCATGCTCATCCGGTGCAGGCTCGGCTGCCGGTTGAACAGCACGATGTCGCCGTCGAGGAGCTGGCGCTCCACGATCGAGCCCGGCGTGACGAGCTCGGCGCAGGCCTCGGCGTTCTTCTCCATCACCTTGATCCGCTGGCCGTCCTCGCGCACGAGGTAGTTGACCCCGCAGCGGTAGCGGTTCGCCTCGTCCGGGGACGGGCTCGGGCCGCGGCGGACGAGCTCCTTCGCGACCTCCTGGTTGTGCGCCGTCACCTCGAGCGGGACGGTGAGACCCCGCGCGATCTCGATCGGGACGCCGACCTCGTTGATCGAGAGCAGCGGGTCGGGGCTGATGACCGTCCGGGCCGAGAAGTTGACCCGCTTACCCGAGAGATTCGACCGGAACCGACCGTCCTTGCCCTTCAGGCGCTGCGCGAGGGTCTTCAAGGGGCGGCCCGACCGGTGCCGGGCCGGCGGGATGCCGCTCGTCTGGTTGTCGAAGTAGGTGGTGATGTGGTACTGCAGGAGCTCCCAGAGGTCCTCGACGACGAGCTGGGGGGCCCCCATGTCGCGGTTCTCGCGCAGGCGCTGGTTGATCCGGAGCACGTCGACGAGCTTGTGGGTAAGGTCGTCCTCGCTCCGCTCCCCGCTTTCGAGGGTGATCGAGGGGCGGACCTGGACCGGCGGGACGGGGAGGACCGTGAGCACCATCCATTCCGGCCGACCGAACTTGGGGTTCAGGTCGAGCGCCCGGACGTCCTCGTCGGGGATCCGCTCGAGGCGGGCCCGGACCTCCTTCGGCGTGATCTTGTGGCTGTTCTCGCGGAAGGTCGTCGGCTTGTCGAGGACGATCCGATGCTGGACCTCGTGGCAGTGCGGGCAGACGCGTTCCTCCTTCGGCTCCCGGGCCCGGGGCGCGGCCCCCCCTTCGTCCGAGTCGTTGACCGGCTCGGCCCGCGTGCTCGGGGCGCCGGGAAGGATGCGGCCACAGGCGCGGCACGTCGACTGGAGCAGCCGCTTGATCTCCTTCGCGTAGCCGACATGGATCACCGGCATCGCGAGCTCGATGATCCCGAAGTGTCCGGGGCACTCGTTGACCCGGCCGCCGCAGGTGCGGCAGCGCAGGTTCGGCTCGATGACCCCGAGGTGGAGGTCCATGAGCCCCATCTCGATCGGGTAGCCGTCGTCGTCGTAGGTGTCGGCCGTGATGATCTTCACGGCGCTCATTCGCCGGATCTCGTCCGGCGAGAGGAAGGCGAACTGCAGGCTCTTGATCCGCTTGGAAAGTCCCTGCGCCATCGTCCGTCCTCCTACCGCATCTCCTCGAGCTGCAGGCGCATGATCACGCCCATGCTGATCAGCTCCTCGAGGAGGAGCTTGAACGAGTAGCTCATCTCGACCGGGTAGATCGAGGAGGTGTTCCCGCAGCTCGGGCACCGGAGCGAGCTCGCCCGGGTGTCCGGGATCGCGATGTGGCCGCACTCGGGGTTCCCGCAGACGTACTGGATCGTGCCGTCGGACTCATCGAGCAACCGGTCCTTGATCACCATCGCGACCCCGTGGCCGATCAGACAGTCGCGCTCCATCTCACCGAATCGCAGACCGCCCTGGCGCGAGCGCCCTTCGGTCGGCTGGCGGGTCAGGATCTGCACCGGACCGCGGGAGCGCATGTGCATCTTGCCCGCGACCATGTGGTGCAGCTTCTGGTAGTAGATCACGCCGACGAAGATCTCCGCCTCGAACCGTCGACCCGTCAGACCGTCGTACAGGGTCTCTCGGCCGGACGGGTGGAGGCCGAGCGCCTTCAACCCCTCCCGGAGCGCCTCCTCGCGCGCCCCCGAGAACGCCGTGCCGTCGACCGTGTGCCCTTCGAGGGCCCCGACCTTGCCGCCCAGCATCTCGAGGACGTGGGCGACCGTCATCCGGGACGGGATCGCGTGCGGGTTGATCAGAAGGTCCGGGGTGATCCCGTCCCGCGTGAACGGCAGGTTCTCCTGCGGCACGATGAGACCGATGACCCCCTTCTGGCCGTGCCGGCTCGCGAACTTGTCCCCCAGCTCAGGGACCCGCTGGTTGCGCACCTTGACCTTGACGAGCTTCGAGATGTTCTCCCCCTCGGTCAGGATGACATTGTCGACCCAGCCGGACTCCCCGAAGCGGACGGTGACGCTCGTCTCCCGGCGCTTCTGCGGGGTCAGGAGATCGGTCTTCTCCTCGAGGAAGCGGGGCGGGCTGGTCTTCCCGACCAGGACATCCCCCTCGGAGACCTCGAGCTCGGGGAAGATCAGCCCGTCCTCGCCGAGGTTCCGGTAGGCGGTATCGACCCGCGCCCCGGCGACATCCGGTCGCGGGATCTCGAAGCGGTCTTCCTGACCGCCCGGGTACTTGCGCTCCTCCCCCCGGTACGTCCGGAAGAACGACGAACGACCGAGACCCCGGTCGATCGCACCCTTCGAGAAGACGAGGGCGTCCTGCATGTTGTACCCCTCGTAGGAGAGGACCGCGACCACGAAGTTCTGCCCCGCGGGCCGCTCGGTGAAGTGGACGTAGCGCATCGTCTGAGTCTGGAGCAACGGCGCCTGCGGGTAGTGGAGCAGGTGCCCCCGCGTGTCGGGACGCCGCCGATAGTTGACCGACTCGACCCCCAGCGCCTGCTTGGCCATCCCCGAGCCCATCGTATTGCGCGGCGCAGCGTTGTGCTCCGGATACGGGATGAGCCCCGTGCAGACTCCGAGCATGAGGTTCGGGTCGATTTCGAGGTGCGTGTAGCGGTCGTGGAGCAGGCTTGCGGTGGGGAACTCCGAGTGGCAGCGGCCGCACTCGACCGAGACCTGATCGCCCTTGTCCCCCATCGACATCCAGCGGGTGTCGCTGCGGCTCAGCGCCTTCTCGCACTTCGGGCAGCGGTCCGGCGGCACGAACGGCTCGACCGCGATGAGCGCGTCCTCTTCCTCTTCCGCGTCGATCCACTCGATCTTCCCCTGGCGGATGAGGTCGCTGAACGACAGCGTGCCCCGCGCGAGCTCATCGAGGTCGGAGCGGGAGGTCCGGGGGACCCCGTTCTTCACGACGATGAGCGGGCGACGAAGGCGACCGGAGTCGCAGTGGACGATGACCTCGTTCATCTCGTCGTCGTAGCGGACGTTGATCTCGTAGGTCTTGTCGCCGAGCGTCGGGGAGAGGGTCCCCGTGCGACGCCGCTCGCGGATCTCCTTGACGAGCTCGACCGGCTGGGAGTGGAGACCGACCAGGTTCCCGTTGACGTAGACCCGGGCGGCGCGCTTGCCTTTCGGGGCGGCGCCTTCCTGGAAGACCTCGGGGCCGATCTCGCGGGTGTTCAAATCGCGCAGGATGAGGGCGACCTCCTCCTCGTCCGCCCCTTCGGAGACGTCGACCGCGAGCGCGTAGTTCTTCACGAGCCCGCAGTTCTGGCCCTCGGGGGTCTCGTTCGGGCAGAGACGGCCCCACTGCGTCGGGTGGAGGTCGCGGGCCTCGAAGTGCGGCTGGCTGCGGGTGAGGGGGCTCGTGACCCGCCGAAGATGGCTGATCGTCGACATGTGGCTCGTCCGGTCGAGCACCTGGCTCACCCCGGCACGGCCACCGACCCAGTTCCCCGTCGCGAGCGCGTGGACGAGCCGCTGCGTGAGCAGGTCGGGCCGGATAGCGCTCGCGATCCGAAGGTCCTTCTTGCGCGCGAACGAGCGCTCGAGCTGGTACTTGAGGTCCTTCAGGAGCAGCGAGAAGGCGACCCGGAACAGGTCCTCCATGAGGTCGCCCGCGAGCTTGAGGCGCTTGTTCGCGTAGTGGTCCTTGTCGTCCTCGCCCCGCACCTTGAGGTGGAGCTCGAGGACCGTTCGGGCCATCCGCGCGAGGTAGAGCGCCTTCTTCAGGCGGTCGGCCTTCGTGTCGCCGAGGTGCGGCAGGAGCGAGCGATCGAGGATCCCGTCGACCTTCCGCTGCCGGTACTCCTTGGCCTGCCCGGTCGCGAACTTCTTCTCGAGGAAGATGAGGGCGTCCTCGGTCGTGAGGATCCCCTCGGGGGGATACGCCTTCTTCGAGACGCACTCCTCGAGGTTGACGTTCAGAAGGTGCTTCATCGTCTGGACGAACGGTTCGTCCAGCGGGAGGAGCTCTCCCAGGACCGCCTGGAAGATCTCCTCGTCGTTCTTCATCCCGAGGGCCTTCATCAGGACCACGAGCGGGATCTGCCCGCTCGCCGTCGGGACGCCGACCTGGAGCACGCCGTCCTTCTTCTTCTCGACGACCGTCAGCGACCGGTAGCCGCCGCGCTGGCTGAAGACCTTCGCGCTCTCGATCGGGGTGCCGTAGCGCTCGTTGAACTCGGCGAAAATGCGGTTCGGTGCGAGGTCCTCGAGGCTGATGATGACCCGCTCCGTGCCGCCGATGATGAAGTACCCTCCGGGGTCGAGCGGATCCTCGCCGTACTCGACCAGCTTCGCGCGGTACTCGTCGTCCGAGAGCCAGATCTGGTCGTCCTCGCTGATCTTGTAGCGGTTGAGGTTGCACGGACGGCTCTTGACCATGATCGGAAGGTCGCCGATGTGGACGTCCTCGGGCGCCCGCTCGACGCCGTTCTCCACGACCGTGACCTTGAGGTAGATCGGGGCCTGGTAGGTGAGGTTCCTCAGGCGGGCCTCCATCGGGGTCAGCGTCGGCTTCGAGCCGACCGGCTCCTTGACGAACGGAGCCCCGATGAAGATCGTCGGCTCGGCCGACGGATTCACGTTGCCGCGCGCGTCCCGACGGCGCCCGACCCGCACGTAGATCGAGCTCTTCGTCTTCTGGACGTCCAGGCGGATGACCCCGCGCTCGGTGGAATCCTCGCTGACGCGCGCCTCGTCGACGATGCGCTGCATCCGCGAGTTCGGGTTGTCCTTCGTGGGCAGGAAGTCGTTGAAGCTCGCGAGGTGGTGGTTGACGATGGATCGCTCTCGGAAGAAGCCGTCGACGATTTCGCGCATGGACCTTCAATCTCCCCCTACGGAGGGCACGATCAAGCGATAGGCGATCGCCTCGCCCGCGGTGGCGCTCGGCCGCCGGATGCGGACGATGCGGCCGGTGAGGTTCTCCCCGGACTCGCGCATCGCCTCGTACTTCGGATCGGTCTTGAGCCCCGGGTCGGTGACGAGGATCTTCGGGAGGCGTTCCGCCGGCGTGGCGATCTCTCCCAGGACCTTGTTGGATTCCGCCTCCGAGAGGATCTCGTGGGGCGGGGCGAGATGGTGGGCGACGAACGGACGCTTCGGTGCGGCGGGCGCTTCGACCTTCTTGCGGGTGCGGCGGATGCTGGAGGGGGTCATGCGGTACTCCGAGGAGCGGGACGGGCCCGGGGGGACGTCCGGAGCGACTTCGCCCGGACGGCGAGGTCGCTCGTTCGAACCCCCGACCACCTGGTTAAAAGCCAGATGCTCTTTGTAGGACCGGCGGCGGTGCCCGCCGGCCAACCTAACTGAGCTACGGGCCCGATCCCGATCCGGACCGGTGGGACCCGGGCGCCGTATTTCAACCTATGCCCGTGGCGGCTCACTGAAGGCTCTCCAAGCTCGAGATGATCGACCAGATGGCCGTGCGGCCGTGGGTGGGCAGGTTCGGGTCGTTCGCGAGGTCGTCGAGGACGTACACCGCGCTCGCGATCCGGACATCGAGCGCGACGCGCGGCTTCGCGAGTTCGTCCTTCGCGGACTGGGCCCCCCGGCGCACGTTGCGGGGGACCGAAGAGTCGCCGGCGAGCTGGGCCAGCGACTCGACGATGCGATGGAGCGCGGGGCTCTCCGCCCCGGGACCGGTCGGAGGGGGGACCGCGGCAGGGCCCGTGACCGGAAGGGTCGCCGGCGCGTTCATGCAGGCCGCGTCTCCCCCGCTTCCTTGTAGGCGGTGACGACGAGCAGGGTCTTCGTTTCGCGGATCCCGCGGACGCCCGGAAGCCGGCGGAGCACGAACTCCTTCAGCTCCTCGTAGTGCGGGAAGCGGACCTTGAGGAAGATGTCGGTGTCGCCGGTCACGAGGAAGACGTCCTCGACCTCCGCGAACTTCGCGACCTCGCTCGCCACGGTGTCCGCCTCGGCGGTTTCGACCTTGAGCGCAATCAGCGCCACGACATGCTCGTCGCCCCACACCTTGGTGAAGGCGCTCTCGACAGCGCGACTGACCGGCGGCTTTGATGGACCTGGGTTCTCCATAGTGACTCTCCGACCGCGTACCCTCTTCCCGAAAGCGAATGCCCGTACCCGCCGACCTTACGCCGCCGGGGCGGACTCGAACTCCTCTTGGAGGTCGTTGACTACCTGATCGATCACGGACCCGGCCGTCGGTCCGCGGTACTCCCGGACCCCGCCGGCCTCGCTCGAGACGCGCGCGATCAGGTCCGCCGGGCCGCGAAGAAACTCGACGCTACAGATGAACTCTTCCATGATGGCCGGCCCCCCACCGCGCCTACCGGCCGAAAAAGGCCACCTATATAGGTTTTCGCAGTGGGGAAGCGGGCCGGTTCCGTCCCGGGGCCCTGCCCGGGGAGGGCGGAGCGGCCGTACGGCGGGACCGATCGACGCGCTGGATCGCCCCGTTTCGCGCCCCACCCCCGGTCAAGGCACAACTGATAACTATATCCGGGCACCCTTGCGACGCGCGAGGACGTTAGTGGAGCTCGAGACGCTCAAGGGGGTCGTGCCCGCCGTCCTGGCGACGCTCGGTCCCCAGGAGTCGATCTACTGCGAGCATGGCATCATGCTCTACAAGGACCCGCCGGTCACCGTAGGGCGGAAGACAATCCAGTCGGGAGGCGTCCTGTCCGCCGCGAAGCGGACCGCGGTCGGCGGTATCCCGTTCTTCCTCGCCGAGTACACCGGACCCGGGAGCGTGGCGTTCTCCCGGGACGGCCTCGGGGAGATCCGGGACCTCGAGCTCGCTCCGAACGAGGTCCTCGATGTCGCCGAAGGCTCGCTGCTCTGCGCGGAGAACCGGATCCCGTACGAGATGTTCTACGTCGCGGGAACGAACCGGGTCGGACGGATGCTCGGGTTCTGGATGGACCGCCTGACCGGGCCGGGAAAGCTCGCGCTGCACGGGTACGGCAACATCATCTCCATGACGCTCGGCGAGCGGGAGACGGTCACGTGCGACTACGGCGCCCTTCTCTTCAAGAGCGGGAGCGTGAGCGCGAAGTCGCGGAACCTTCCGTTCGGCTCCGGTCTCCTCGGGAAGCTCGAGTCCTACGAGGTCCTCGAGCTGACCGGCCCCGGGAAGGTCGCGCTGCAGAGCATCGACCCGAAGAAGCCCCACACGTAGGAGAAGGAGCGAGCGATGCCGATCCCCGAAGAGTTCGTCAAGAAGCGGACCGAGGTCACGATCAGCCGGGCGAGCCTCCAGGAACTCCAGTGCCGCAGCTGCGGCGCCAAGATCGACCCCCGGAACATCTCGGGCGGCTACGCCCGCTGCGAGTACTGCGGGGGCACCTTCGCGCTCGACGTCGCGGCGTCGGAGAAGGGAGCGAGCCCGTGAAGGCCGACACGATCGGAACGATCACACCGGCGGTGCTCGTGGAGCTCCGTCCCGGCGAGAAGATCCTCGCCGAGCACGAGATCATGCTGCACATGGACGGGCAGGTGAAGATCGCCCGGAAGACAATGAAGCAGCTCGGCGTCAGCCGCGCCCATCTCATGGGGATGAAGGCGCGCGGGGACACCGAGGATGCGTACTTCTTCGCGGAGTTCGAAGGCCCCGGGAACGTGACGTTCTCCCGGGACAAGGGCGGGGAGGTTCGGGTGCTCAACCTCCCGGCCGGCCAGACCGTGCGGCTCCGCTCGGGCCACCTCATCTGCTTCGACGAGTCGGTCCGCTACAACCCGATGGTCCTCGCCCAGTGGTACATCCAGAAGGGGAACGAGCGAGAGGCCCAGTACCTGTTCGCCGACGAGCTCACCGGCCCGGGGACGATCGTCTTCCAGTCGGTCGGGAACATCCTCTCCTTCAATCTCGCGGCGACCGAGGCGGTCCGCACCTCGACCGTGGGGCTCCTGATGGCCTCGCCGAGCAACGTCGTGCAGGTCGGCTGGCTCGGGGCCTCCGGGGTCTTTGGCGGGGGCATGGTGAGCCCGGTCCTCGATGTGCGCGGCCCGGGTCCGATCATGGTCCACAGCGGGGTCTAGCGAACATGGAGATCAAGGTCCAGGGCGAGCTCGTCCCCGCGGCGCTGGTCCAGCTGGGGGCCGGCGAGGAGATCTTCTGCGAAGCGGGTCTCATGGTCTACTCCGACCCCTCGGTCCGGCTCGCGATCCGCCCCTTCACCCAGGGCGGCCTCGGTCAGGTGATCCGCCGAACGATGGTCGGAGGTCTTCCGTTCTTCTTCCACGTCTACCAGGGACCGGGATACGCCGCGTTCAGCCGGTTCGCCCCCGGGGAAGTGCGCACCCTCGAGCTCGCGGCGGGGCAGACGGTCGACATCGCCGAGCACTCGCTGCTCCTCGGAACGAACACGGTCCAGTACTCGACGTTCTACGTCGCGGGCACCGGACGGATCGGCCGGATGGTCGGGTTCTGGATGGACCGGCTCACCGGACCCGGGACGATCGCCTACCATGGCCACGGGAACATCCTCGGCTTCGACCTCAAGTCCGGAGAGGCGATCGATATCGACCACGGGGCGCTCCTGCGGAAGGATGCGAACGTCAATGTGCGCGCGTTCAACCAGCCGCTCGGCGGCGGTCTGACCGGGCACGCGATGAGCTTCGAGGCGCTGCACGTGGAGGGCCCGGGTCACCTCGAGCTCCAGACGGTCGACCCGACGAACCGCGCGGGGACCCAGGGCTAGCGCATGTGCGGGAGGGTCCCGCACCGCTCCGTCCGTTCGACCCGAGGCCAGCAGGGTTATCTCTTCCGACCGGTCCATCGGACCGGGGGACCCCTCGTGACCACCGACGCTTCCGCGGTCCGCGTGGAGGTCCGCGTTGAGCTCAAGCCCGGAGTGATGGACGCCGAAGCCGCGAGCATCGAGAAATCGCTCGGGCTACTCGGCATCGCGGGGGTCCGTCGGGTGACGACCGCGCGGATCTACGATCTCGAGTTCACCGACGTATCGGCCGAGGAGGCCCGTCGGCGCGCCGAGACCGCGGTCGATCGATTGCTCGCGAACCCCGTGATCCACCGGGTGTCGGTCCGCGCCGCGCCGGCCTAGGCTCATGGAGGCGTGGGCGGACGACGTAGGTCGCGTCCCGTTCCGGGCGGCCTCGCTGGCCCTCCTCGAGCGGACCTCCGCCGAGCTACGGCTCGGGTTCGACCGGGCGGAGCTCGGACGGATCCGGGGATACTTCCGCGCGGAGGGGCGGGACCCGACCGACGTCGAGCTCGCCGGCCTCGCCCAGAGCTGGAGCGAGCATTGCAGTTACAAGAGCTCCCGTCCGTTCCTGCGGAAGGCGTTCCGCGGCCTCCGCGAACCGCCCCGCGTCCTCGGCACCGGCGATGCGGGCGTGATGCGGTTCGAACCCGGGTACGCGTACGCCCTCCGGATCGAGTCCCACAACCATCCATCGGCCGTCGAGCCGTACGGAGGGGCGGCCACCGGTATCGGGGGGATCCTGCGCGACGTGCTCGCGGTCGGGGCGAAGCCGATCGCGCTGACCGACCCGTTGTTCTTCGGCCCCCTCGACCTCGCCCCGGATCGGGTGCCGTCCGGAGTGAAGGCGCCCCGGTACATCGCCGAGGGCGTCATCGCCGGCATCCGCGACTACGGGAACCGGGTCGGGGTTCCCACGGTCTCGGGAGGGATCTACTTTGACCCCGCGTACGTCGTGAACCCGCTCGTCAACGTGGGATGCGTCGGGTTCCTCCCCCGGCGCCGGCTCCGCCCGAACCGCGCCCAGGCCGCCGGGGACCGGCTCGTCCTCGTCGGGGGCCTGACCGGCCGCGACGGAATCGGCGGGGTCTCGTTCGCGTCGAAGGAACTCACCGACCGCAGCGAATCGGAGAGCCGGGGCGCGGTGCAGCTCGGCAACCCGATCATGAAGGAGCCGCTGATCCACGCCTGCCTCGAAGCGTTCGACCGGGGCCTCGTGCGCGCCCTGAAGGACCTCGGCGGCGGGGGCGTCGCGACCGCCGCCGGCGAGCTCGCGCACGCCGGTGGGTTCGGCCTCAAGGTCGATCTGGCCCGCGTGCCGCTGCGCGAACCAGGCCTTCGACCGTGGGAGGTCTGGGTCTCGGAGTCGCAGGAACGGATGGTCCTCGACGTGCGTCCCCGGGACCTCCCGGCGCTCGCCGAGATCTTCCATCGGCAGGACGTGCCGCTCACCGATCTCGGAGAGGTCACGGCCGACCCGTACGAGACCATCGAATGGAACGGCGCCCTCGCCGGCCACCTCCGCCTCGGATTCCGCGTCGATCCGCCCCCGGTGCGGCGGCCGGTCCGTCCCCGCCGACGGTCGGTCCGCGCGGCGCCGCCGGTGCCCGACTCGGACCTGGCGGCCCTGTTCGAGGAGCTGGTCCTGGCGCCGGACTCCCTGTCGCGGGAGGCGGTCATCCGGGTCTATGACCATGAGGTGCAAGGCCGGACGGTGGTGAAGCCGCTCCAGGGTCGGGTCGTCTCCCCTTCCCACGGCGATGCCGCGGTGCTCCAGCCGCGGCCGACGAGCCGGCGGGGACTCGCGATCGCGACCGCAGCCCAGCCCTGGGCCTGTCGGGAGGATCCGGCGGCCGGCGCCGCGCTCGTGGCCGAGGAGGCCGCACGGAACCTCTACGCGGTCGGGGCGCGCCCGGACGCGTTCACGAACTGCCTCAACTTCGGCAACCCGGAGGACCCGCGCGTGCTCGGCGACTTCGACGGGGTGACGATGGGCCTCGGTCGCGCGGCCCGGGCGCTCGGGTTCGCCGTGCCGAGCGGGAATGTGAGCTTCTACAACGGCGGTCTCGGCGCCGAGATCCCCCCGACGCCGGTGCTGCTCGCGACGGGGATCGTCCCCGACCTCGCGCGGGCCACCACGGTCGACCTCAAGGAAGCCGACGACGCGCTCTACCTCGTCGGACGCTCCCGACCGGAGCTCGGGGGCTCGCTCTGGGCCCGACGGCACGGAGCGACCGGCCTTGCGGTCCCGCGGCCCGACCCGGCGGCGACCCGCGTCGCGGGGGAGCGGCTCCTGGCCGCTGGCTCGAAGGGACTGCTGCGCGCGGTCCACGATGTTTCGGACGGAGGGGTCGCGGTCACGCTCGCGGAGATGGCGTTCGGCGGCGGGCTCGGCTTCGAGGTCGACCTCGACCGCATCTCGCTCCCCTCGCCGGGCCTCGCTCTGGCCGCGGAAGGCGGCTCCCGCTGGGTCGTCGAGGTGGCGGAACGGGCGACCGCGCGGTTCGAGCGGACGCTCGGCTCCGTGCCCTTCGTTCGCCTCGGCCGGGTCGACGCGGCGCCGATCGGCACCCTCGACGCCTCCGACCGCCCCGGGGCCCGCCTCGAGCTCGCGCCGCTCTACGACCGGTGGCGAGGGGACCTCGCCCTTCCGTGAGGGATCGGAGCGACCGACCGTGACCGTCAGCGCGCTGGTCTCGGGCGGGAAGGACTCGCTCTACGCCGCGTACCTCGCGGAGACGCAAGGCTGGCCGGTCGACGAGCTCGTGACGCTCCGGCCGCGGGTCGCCGATTCCCTGATGTTCCACACGCCGAACCTCGATCTGGTCGCCCTCCAGGCCGAGGCGTGGGGGAAGCGCCACCGCTCCGAGGTCGTTTCGGGTTCGGACGAAGCCGCCGAGCTAGAGGCGCTCGAGCGGGCGTTGTCGGGCGACCGGGGGCCGGTGGTCGTCGGGGCCATCGCTTCCTCGTACCAGTGGGCCCGCGTCGTACGCGTCGCGGACCGACTCGGACGGCGGGTCTACGCGCCGCTCTGGCGGGTCGATCCGGAACGAGTGGTGCGCGAGGAGATCGCGGCCGGCCTCGACATCCGGCTCGTACACCTCGCGGCCGAGCCGCTGACCCCCGACCTACTCGGTCGGACGCTCGACCTCGAGACCCTTTCCGAGATCGGCCGACGGAGCCGCTCGGTGCGGCGCGTGAACCCCGCCGGGGAAGGCGGCGAGTACGAGACGTTGGTCGTGGACACGCCGTTCTGGTCGAAGCGCCTCGAGCTCGAGCGAGCGCGCCGCGAGATCGACCGGAGCACGGCGCGGCTCGTCGTCGAAGCGGCCCGGCTCGCGGACAAGCCTCGGCCCCAGCGGAGCGCCGGATGAGCGCGCGCGCCGGGGGTCAGGGATCCGCCCGGGCGCGGGCCGCGGTCGCGCGGGCCGGCGCGGCGCTCGGGGACCCGCGCGCGAGACCGAATCTCCTCTGGCTCGAGTTCCTGGCCGATGCGCCGGCGAAGACGCTGGCGCCGTACCTCGTTGAGCTCGGCGAGGCGACGGCGGTGGAGCAGGAGATCCGACGCCGGCACCGGGAGGCCGGTCGCCCGAACTATGCCCAATTCCGTGCGCCGTTCGAGCTGTACGCCCTCGTGCGCCACCTTCGTCCCGACCACGTGATCGAGACCGGAGTGAGCAGCGGGGTCTCCTCGGCCCACCTTCTGCTCGCGCTCCGCAGGAACGGTCGTGGGGTCCTTCACTCGATCGACCTTCCGACCCGACAGCGAGGCCCGACGCACGGCGCCCGGGAGACCCCGGTGGCCCTCCCGCCGGGCCGCGAGAGCGGCTGGGCGATCCCCGAGGAGCTGCGCGCCGGCTGGGACCTGCGCCTCGGACCGAGCGAACTCAGGCTGCCCGAGCTCGTGGACGAGCTTTCGTCGGTCGGCCTCTTTCTGCACGACAGTCGGCACACCCCGGCCCATCTCGCCTTCGAGCTCGCCACGGTACGGCCGAAGCTAACTCCGGGCGCGGTCGTCCTCGCCGACAATACCGTCTGGACGGGGCAGGCGTTCCCTCGGTTCGCGCGGTCCCTCGGGGTTCGGCCCCTCGCGCGCGGCCGTTCCGACCTGGTCGGCCTCAGAGTACCGGCCCCGGCCGCGCCCCGCGGGAGCGACCGCGCCCGGGGCCGCGCTCCTTCAGGGTTATAGTGGTCGAACGTTCTTCCCTCGTCCGATGTCGGGGAGCCGCGCCCGCGCACCGTCGCCTTCCGCCCCGCTCCCGTCGCCCGACCCGAGCGACCCGGTCGCGACCCGCACGCGCCAGTGGGAGGCGGAGGTGCTCGCCCCGACGCTCGCGAAGAACCCCGAGCGCAAGGAGGAGTTCACGACGCTCGGCGGGATCCCGGTGGCGCGCGTCTACACGCCCCGCTCTCGCACCTCTGGGTTCGATCAGATCGGCTATCCTGGACAGTACCCGTTCACGCGCGGGATCCACCCCACGATGTACCGGGGGCGACTCTGGTCGATGCGCATGTTCTCCGGGTTCGGCTCGCCCGAGGACACGAACCGTCGGTTCCGCTACCTCCTGAAGCACGGCGAGAGCGGCCTGTCGATCGCGTTCGATGACCCGACGCTCTACGGGATCGACGCCGACGACCCGGAAGCCCTCGGCGAGGTCGGGAAGTGCGGGGTCAACGTGAGCTCGCTCGACGACATGGGTCGTCTGCTCGAGGGCATCCCGCTCGGCCGCGTCACGACGAGCATGACGATCAACGCCCCGGCGAACATCGTTTGGGGGATGTACCTGCTCACGGGCCGGGCGCATCGGGTGCCGTTCGACCGCCTCGGCGGTACGACGCAGAACGACATCCTGAAGGAGTACATCGCCCAGAAGGAGTTCCTCTACCCGCCTCGGCCGGCGCTCAGGCTCGTCACGGACACGATCGAGTTCGCGACGCGAGAGACCTCCCGCTGGAATCCCGTGTCGATCTCGGGCTACCACATCCGCGAGGCCGGCTCGACCGCGGTGCAGGAGCTCGCCTTCACCCTGGCGGACGGCCGGACCTACGTGGCGGAAGCGAAGGCCCGGGGTCTCGACGTCGATGACTTCGCCCCTCGGCTCTCGTTCTTCTTCAACTCCCACAACGACTTCTTCGAGGAGATCGCAAAGTTCCGGGCCGCGCGGCGGATCTGGGCCCGGGTGATGCGGGAGGAGTTCGGTGCGAAGAAGGAGCGCTCGCTCTGGCTCCGCTTCCACACGCAGACCGCCGGCTGCTCCTGCACGGCGCAGCAGCCCGAGCTCAACATCGTGCGCACCACCGTCCAGGCGCTCGCCGGCGTCCTCGGCGGCACCCAATCGCTGCACACGAACTCCTACGACGAGGCGATCCAGCTCCCGAGCGAGGATGCCGTGCGGATCGCGCTCCGCACCCAGCAGATCCTCGCCACCGAGTCCGGGGTCGCGGACACGATCGATCCGTTCGCCGGGAGCTACTATGTCGAGTGGCTCACCGACCGGATGGAGGCGGAGACCCAGCGCTACTTCGACCGGATCGACGAGCTCGGGGGCGTCGTCGCCGGGATCGAACGCGGGTTCTTCCAGCGGGAGATCCAAGAGGCGTCGTTCCGCTACCAGCGGGCCGTCGAGAGCTGCGAGACGAAGGTGGTCGGCGTCAACGCCTACCTCACCGACACCCCGATCAAGGTCCCCCGGCTCAAGATCTCCGAGGAGGCCCGCCGCCTGCAGTCGCGGCGCCTCCGGGCCCTGCGGGAGCGACGGGACCCGCGGCGCCACGCGGCGGCGCTCGACCGCGTGCGGGCCGTCGCCGAGACCGAGTCGGAGAACACGATGCCCGCCGTTATGGACGCGCTGCGCGCCCGGGCGACCCTCGGCGAGATCGTCCGCGCGTTCCAGGACGTCTTCGGTCCGTACCGCGAGCGGTCGATGTACTGATGGGCGCTCCCGGCGCCGTCGGCGACGCTTAAGCGCCCGTTCGGCTCGGCCGGTGGGTTCCCGTGGACCGCGACGAGTACCGCACGACGCTCGATCGGCTGTTCCGCCGCCGACGCTTCGGGATGCGGCCGGGGCTCGAGGTCATCCGGGCGCTCCTCGACGAGCTCGGAAACCCCGAGCGGAGCTTCCCGGCGATCCACATCACCGGCAGCAAGGGCAAGGGCTCGGTCGCGGCGATGGCCCAGGCGATGCTCTCCGCTCAGGGCGTCCCTGTCGGCCTCTTCACCTCCCCGCACCTCGTGAGCTACCGGGAGCGGATCCGGGTCGATGGTCGGATGATCCCGCCCAAGGCGGTCGCCGAGGGGGTCCGACGGATCGACCGGGTCGGAGAGGAGCTCGAGCGGTCCGGACGGATCGACCGCGCCCCGACGTTCTTCGAGGTCACGACCGCGCTCGCCTTCGACTGGTTCCGCGCCCAAAGGGTCCGGGCGGCCGTCGTCGAGGTCGGGATCGGAGGTCGGCTCGATGCGACGAACGTCCTCGATGCCCGGGTCGGGGTCGTCACCACGATCGAGCTCGAGCACACCGATGTCCTCGGCCCGACGGTCGGGGCGATCGCGCGCGAGAAGTCCGGGATCTTCCATGCCGGGATGACCGGCATCGTCGGCGAGCTCGTGCCGGAAGCCGCCGCGGTCGTCGAGTCCGAGGCCCGGCGGCTCGGCGTCCCCCTCTGGCACCTCGCTAAGGAGGTCGCCGTCGAGGACCGCGCCCTTGAGGAGTCGGGGCAGACGTTCGCGGTGCGGACCCCGGTCGCGTTCCGGTCCGGTCTCGCGCTGCCGCTCCTCGGCCGGTTCCAACCGCCGAACGCGGCTCTCGCCGTGGCCGCGGTGGACCGGCTCGCCGCCTCGATCGACCTCCCGCTGGACGAGGAGAAGCTCCGGTCCGGGCTCCGCACAGTGCGATGGCCCGGCCGCCTCGAGCGGGTCGGACGACGACCCGAGGTCTACTTCGACGTCGCCCACACCCCGGAGAGCGCGCGCGCGGTCGCCCAGAGCCTCGCGGAGGTCGCGCCGCTCGCCGATCCGAGCCAGTGCGCCGTCCTCTTCGGGTGTCTGCGGGACAAGGATGTGCGTCGGATCCTCGATGCCTTCGCCCCGCTCGCCCGGACGCTCGTGATCGTCCCGGTCCGATCCGAGCGCGGCCTTCCGCCGGCGGAACTGCGCGCGGCGGCCATCGGACGGTTCCCCCGCATCGTGCTCGCCCCGGCCGCCGCCGAGGGGCTCAAGCTCGCGCGGGCGGCGACCGGCCCGGACGGGTATACGCTCGTGGCCGGGAGCGACTACCTCGTCGGCGAGCTGTTGCGGGGCTCGCGGGCGTCCGAGGAACCGGACCTTTCGGATCCGGGGCTCGGCCCCCCCGCGCCGGTCGCCGCCTCCCATCTCCCGGCGGCCGGGGGCGCCGCCGCGAGGGAAGCGGAATGAGCCGCCCGCCGGTGCGGCCCGAGGGGGCCTACTGGGAGACGGTCCTCGATCGGTTGAGCGCCCTCTACCGGACCGGGGACTGGCGCTCGCCGTACCTGCGGGACCACGCCGAGAACCCGTTCCAGGTGCTCATCGGTACGATCCTTTCCCAGCGGACCCGCGACGCGAACACCGATGCCGCGAGCGCCCGCCTGTTCGCACGCTACCCCGACGCCCCGTCGCTCGCCCGCGCCCCCGCCCGGGCGATCGAACCGTTGATCCGGGCGACCGGTTTCTACCACGTCAAGGCCCGGGTCATCCGCGACTGCGCCCGGGCGCTCCTCGCGCGGCACGGCGGGGAGGTCCCCGCGTCCTTCGAGACGCTGACCGACCTACCGGGGGTCGGGCCGAAGACCGCCAACTGCGTGCTCGTCTTCGGCTACGGCATCCCGGCGATCCCCGTCGATACCCACGTCCACCGGATCGTCAACCGGCTCGGGGTCGTCCGCACGCGGACCCCGTCCGAGACCGAGAGCCGCCTCCGCGAGATTTTGGACCGACCGTACTGGATCCCGCTCAACCCGTTGCTCGTGCAGCACGGGCAGAACCTGTGCCGACCGATCGGGCCCCGCTGCGACGCCTGTCCGATCGTCGAGCTGTGCGCTACGGGCCGGGCCCGGAGGGACGGGACGCCGCCCCCGCGACCGGAGGACCGAGCGCGCGCGCCGAGGTCGGGGGGAGGGCGACGAGCGCCACGAGCGAGAGGACGACGAGCCCCGCGAGGATCTCCCAGGCGAACGGGTACGACCGGACCGAGACGATCCAGCCGAACACGAACGAGACCGACGCCCCACCCGCGAGCTCGATCGAGTTGAATAGGCCGATCGCGAGCGGGATCTCCTCGGCCGGCACCTTCGACCAGAAGTGAGGCAGCACGTACATCACGGCGTAGACGACCCCGTACATGAAGGAGAAAACGACGCCGATGACGACCACGCCCGCGAGGCCGACGGCCGGCAGGAGCGCGATCGCGACAGCGCCGATCCCCGTGGCCAGGACGAACTGGGTGCGATGGTTGGAGAAGCGCTCCGCGAGGGGGCCCCCCACGGGACCGCCGAAGAGGCTCGGCAGGACGAACGTCATTCCGACGAGGCCGGCGAGCCCGAGCGACCAGCCCTCCACGACCTGGCCGTACGGCACCACGAACTGACCGGTCGCGAACGTGGCGCCCTCGAGGCCGACGAACGCGAACCCGACCGCCCAGGCGCCCCGGAACCGCAGCGCGGCCGGTATCCGTGGTCCGAGGGCCCGGGGGCCGGGGGGGCGGGGTGCTCCGGCCGCGCGGGGGATCAGCGGGAGGGCGAGCAGCGTGAGGACCCCCAGCAGGATCCCGCCGAACGCGACCGCCTCGCGCCAGCCGTAGATCGGGATCAGGAGCGAGCTCCCGAGCACGCCGAGCCCGGCGCCCAGGCTGTACATCGAGCTGAAGGTGCCCACGGGGAGCCCGCGTCGGCCGGGCGGGTAGAGGCTCGCGACGAGGCCGATCGCGGGCGAGAAGAACAGCGCCGCCCCGACCCCGCCGACCAGGCGGGTCGCGAGGAGGAGGGCGAAGGACGGGGCGAACGCGCTCGCGACGGTGCTTACCGCGAGCGTGGCCACGCCGGCGAGGGAGATCGCCCGGGCACCGTAGCGCCGGGCGAGGAATCCCGCCGGCACCTGGAGGAGGCCCGCGCCGACCAGGAACACGGCGATCAGGAGACCGAAGTCCGCGGGACCCACCGAGAACTCGGCGCCGATCGGGAGGAGCGCCGGCCCGATCGAGAACCAGTTGTAGGCATACCCGACCCGGAGCGCGATCAGGATCACGGTCGCCCGGCGGACCGACCCCCGCGACAACGGGCGCAGGTCCGACTCCTCCCCCACGGACCGTTTCCCCCCGGAATCGTAGGCCCGCCGACGCGCGGGGGCCGACGCCGGCCCACTGACCAAACCGTTTAAACACCGCTGGGCGTCGGCGCCGCGGCATGGACAGCGCCGAGTACGACCTTCCGTTCTTCCACCGAGAGGGGTTCCACCGGCGCACCTGCGTCGTCTGCGGGCACGCGTTCTGGACCCTCGGGGACCACGACCGCTGCCAGGAAGCCCCGTGCCAGGACTACGGATTCATCGGCCGCCCGATCTTCCACCGCCCGTACGCGCTCGCCGAGATGCGCGAGACGTTCCTCGGCTTCTTCGAGCGCCGGGGCCACACGCGTCTCCGCCGCTACCCGACGGTCGCCCGGTGGCGGAACGACGTCTTCTTCACCCAGGCGTCGATCTACGACTTCCAGCCGTGGGTGACGAGCGGCGCCGTCCCGCCGCCGGCGAACCCGCTCACGATCAGCCAGCCGGTCCTGCGGTTCATCGACCTCGAGGAGGTCGGGCGCAGCGGCCGACACTTCACGCTCTTCGAGATGATGGCGCATCACGCCTTCAATCGGCCCGATCACGAGGTCTACTTCAAGGACCGCACGACCGAGCTCTGCCACGAGCTCCTGGTCCACGAGCTCGGAGCCGATCCGAAGCTGATCACGTACAAGGAGGAGGTCTGGGAAGGCGGGGGCAACCTCGGGCCCTCGCTGAGCGTCAGCGCCCGCGGGCTCGAGGTGGCGACGCTCGTCTTCATGGAGTACGTCCGCGACGGCGACCGCTTGAAGCCGATGCCGCTCACGGTCGTCGACACCGGCTACGGCCTCGAGCGGTTCGTCTGGGCGAGCCAGGGAACGAAGAGCGCCTACGAGGCGGTGTTCGCCTCCGAGTACGAGGAGCTGCGCCGGACCTTCCCGCCGCGGGAAGCGGCGATCCTGATCGACCACGCCCGGGCGCTCAACTTCCTTCTCACGGACGGGGTCGTCCCGTCCAACAGCAAGGAAGGGTACTTCGCCCGCCTCCTCCTTCGTCGGTCGCAGCGGATCCTGGCGAAGGCCCCCGAGGCGCCGACCCTGACGGCGATCCTCGACCGGGCCGCGCGGGAGATCGCCCAGCATTTCCCCGAGGTCGGCGCCCACCGGGACGACCTCCACGAGGTCGTGCAGGCCGAGATCGAGCGGTACGACGAGGCGATCGGCCGGGCCCGCCAGACGATCCACCGCGCGGAGGAACGGGCGAGCGCGACGGGGACGGCGATCACCGAAGAGAACCTGCTCGAGTGGTACGACTCGCTCGGCGTTCCCCCCGAGGTCGCGGTCGAAGAGCTCGCGCACCCCCCGCGGATTCCGGACGACTTCTATGCCCGCGTCGCCGCGCGGCACGAGAACGAGGGCCCGACGAGCGACTACGCCGAGAAGACCGAGGGCCTTCCCGAGGTCCCCGTAGGGATCCCGTCGACGGAGGTCCTGTACTACCTCGACCCCTACACCGTCGCCTTCGACGCGCATGTCGTCTGGAGCGAGGGACCGTTCGTCGCGCTCGACCGCACGTTCTTCTATCCGACCGGCGGCGGCCAGGTCACCGACCGGGGCCACCTCGGCGACCTCGAGGTTGTCGAGGTCGAGCGCCAGGGCCCGTACGTCCTGCACCGCCTCGAGCGGGCGGCGCCGTGGCGCGTCGGGGACCGGGTCCGGGGCCGGGTCGACCCGGTGCGCCGCACCCAGCTGATGCAGCACCACACCGCGACGCACCTGATGAACGGGGCGCTGCGCGAGATCCTGGGCCCCCACGTCTGGCAGGCGGGGGCGTACAAGTCACCCGAGGCGGCCCGCATCGACGTCACCCACTACCGGCCGCTCTCCAAGGAGGAGCTCCGACGGATCGACCGGCGCGTCAACCAGATCGTGCGCGAGGACCGGCCCGTGAAGAGCTACTTCGAGTCCCGGGTCGAGGCGGAGCGCCGGTTCGGCTTCCGACTCTACCAGGGCGGGGCGGTGCCCGGTCGCGAACTGCGCATCGTCGAGGTCGAAGGGTTCGACGTCGAGGCCTGCGGCGGCACCCACTGCACCCATACGAGCGAGGTCGGCGCGATCGCGATCCTCGGGGTCGAGCGGATCCAAGACGGCGTCGTTCGCCTCTCCTACGCGAGCGGGGAGCGGGCCCTCGAGATCCGGGAGGAGCACGAGGAGATCCTCCGCGAGGCCGCGCGCCGGCTCGGCGTGCCGGTCGCGCGGCTGCCCGACGGGATCGACCGGCTGCTGGGGGAGATCGAGGAGGGGCGGAAGCGGCGGAAGGACCGCCTCAAGGAGGACCTCGGAGTGACGGCGGAGCGGCTCCTCCACGACCCGGCCTCGACCGAGACGGTCGGGTCCGTCACGATCATCGCCGCGCGGCTCGACCTCGACCGCGCGGAGCTCATGGAGCTCTCCCGGCTCCTGTCGAAGGAGGCCGGGCGGGTCGTCCTGCTCGCCGGCGAGCGGGAGGGACGAGGGACGCTCTTCATCGGGTCGACCGCGCCCGGGGTCTCCGCCCAGTCGGTCATCGACGCGGCGAAGCCGTTGTTCGGCGGGAAGGGCGGTGGGAACGTGGCGGCCGCGACGGCGGTCGGCGAGCCCGGCGCCCCCCTCCTCGCGGCCCTCGAGGCGGCGCGGACCCACGCGCGGGGAGCGGCCGGTGCATAACGGCCGCCCCGGCACCGCCCAGAGGCCCCGACCCGTTCCGGGCCTCTCCGTTCATGCGAAACCTTTACTTTCCGTAGGTGCCCATGAAGGCACGGGACACGGAATGGTTCGCTGGGCTCCGGGACCCTCGGTCCGGCCGTGCACAACGGGATCCACATGAGCGCAAACGAGGGGAGCACCGTCGGGGGCGTACCGCCGGAGGTCGTCACCTTCCTCAGCGGGAAGGGCGGACGTTCTCTGATCGTCAAGGGCGGCGCAGGGACCGGGAAGACGACGTTCGGGCTCGAGATCCTCGAGCGGGTCGGCCAGCCGAACCGGTCCTACTACCTCTCCACCCGGGTCGGCGACGAGGCGCTCTACCGCCAGTTCCCGTGGCTCCGGACCACCGAGATGCGCACCCGCATCCTCGACTCCGCGAAGCTGTTCCTCGATGCGATCAACGCGACCGCCACGAACCGGGAGCCCGAGCTCCCCGAGTCCGAGCAGCGGAAGGTCCGCGCGGGCCGGGAGATGCTCGGCTCGTTCGGCCAGGAGCGGGGACCCCCGACCCGCGTCGACCGCACGCACCTCCAGGCGCTCCTCAAGCGGAGCCCGATGCCCGAGGTCGAGAACGTCTACACGCGCATTGAGCGCGGGCTCCCGGAGAAGTCGCTCCTCGTCATCGATTCCCTCGAGGGTGTGACCCACAAGTACGGTCTCGAGATGGAAGAGTTCGTCATGGCGCTCCAGAAGGACCTCGTCGAGGGGTCCAGCACGGACGTCGTGATGATCCTCGAGAAGCCCGAGGCCGGCGGGATCGAGTATCTCGTGGACGGGCTCATCTCCATCCAGCGAGAGGAGCTTGACGAGCGCCGGGTCCGTCACCTCCGCCTCGAAAAGCTGCGCGCGACGAACATCGGTCGGGCCCGCTATGCGGTGACGCTCAACGGGGGTCGGTTCGAAGCGCTGGGGACCCGCTCGGCACCCGGGGGCGCCTCGGCGAGCAACGCCTGGAAGCCGATCTCGGACCCGGAGCGGTACTACTCGACGGGGATCCCGGACTTCGACAAGCTGCTCGGCGGCGGGTTCCGCCGGGGAAGCTTCAACGCGTTCGAGGTCGACGTCAACGTGGGGATCGACGACTACTACATGCTGTTCACCCCGACGTTCCTGAACTTCCTCTCGCAGGGCCGGGGGATCATTGCGGTCCTGGCGGCGGGGGAGTCACCCGAGAAGCTCCGCGAGACGCTCGTGCGGCACGTCCCGTCGAACCAGTTCGACACGCGCGTGCGCGTTCCCGACTACACCGCGAACGAGACCGAGGAGCCGTACATCCTGCCCATGGCTCGGTTCGGCCGCGACGAAGCGATGCGGGCGATGGTCACCGCCGAGAAGGCGGTCGCCGGTCCGGACCGCAAGCCGTTCGTCGAGTACACCGCGTTCGACACGTTCGAGAGCCTCATGGGCGACCAGGTCGCGATCCGCATGTACTTCCAGGGGGTCTCCCGCACGAAGCACGTCGGCAACCTCGGCATCGGGCTCCTGAAGCCGGGGCTCCTCGTGTCGAGCGAGATCCTGAACATGATGGACACGTACTTCCGGATCATCAACATCGACAATGCGCCCTGCATCTACGGGATCCGGCCGCGCACGACGATCTACGCGATCAGCCCCGACCCGGAGAAGGGCGCGCCGCACGCCGTGCTGACCCCGGTCGTCTAGCAAAGCCCTAGGCCGGCAGGCCGAGGGCGACGACCCCGATCGCGTAGAGGACGAGCGCGGGCACGAAGGTCATCGCGAGGTCGTCGTCGACCCACGGGAGCTTCGGCCGCTCCACCGCGATCCCCACCGCCGCGGCGAGCACCGCGAGGCCGGCCGACGCCCCGATCGGCCACCCGCCCCCGACGGCGAGACCGGCGAACGCGAGCAGCGCGTAGGTGACGAGCGGGAGCCCCGGATAGAGCCGGGGGTACCGACGGGAGGCCCGGAGCTCTCCGGCGAGGGGATCGACGAGGGACGTGCCGAGGACGACCGCGAAGGCGATCGGCCGCGGGAACAGGAGGATCGCGCCGGTGAGGGCGATCGCGTAGAAGACGTAGGACCCGATCCGCCGCTTCTCGTACGGTCGCAGGGTCGGGAGCTCGAGCCCGACGGCGTGGCGCAGCACCTCGAGCACGAGGACGACCGTCAGCGCGAGGAGGAGCACCGCCGACTTGGGAAGGACGACGAAGAAATCGGTGGGCACGGCGAAGTAGAGGAGCGAGCTCGCCCCGATCGCATGGAGGATGCGACGCCAGAGGCGGTCCCCGAGCGCTTCGTCGCCTCCAAAGCAGGCCCCGAGCCAGCGGCGGAACCGCCCCCCCCGATGGAGCCGCAACGACACGGAGGAGCCACAGAGGCTCCCTGCTAAGAGGATGCGGGAAGCCCCGGCACGAAAGGTTTTCTCTTTCGAGCGCTCCGTGCCGGCATGAAGGTCACCGTCCTTGTAGGGAGCCGCTCCGACCTCGAGATCGCCGAGAAGGTCCGGGTCCGGCTGACGGAGCTCGGCGTGGCGTGCGACGTCCATGTCGCCTCGGCCCACCGCAATCCGGACAAGGTCGACCGCCTCGTTCGCGATCCCGAGACCGACGTCTTCGTCGCGATGGCGGGACTCTCCGCCGCGCTGCCGGGCGTCGTCGCGGCGAGGACCTTGAAACCGGTCATCGGGGTGCCGCTCCACCGGGGGCTCGGTCTCGATAGCCTGCTCTCGGTCGTCCAGATGCCCCCGGGCATCCCGGTCGCGGCGGTCGGGCTCGACGCCGCCGAGAACGCCGCGCTCCTGGCAGTCGAGATCCTGGCGCTCAAGTACCCGGCCCTCACCGCCGCCCTCGAGCGCTACCGGGCGAAGTGGCGGGAAGAGCCGACCCCGCCCGCCGGGAGCCCCGCGTGATCGACCCGGCGAAGTTCACGGACGAGGCGGTCGCCCGCCTCCGGACCGAGGTCCCGGGGAAGGCGATCATCGCCGCGTCGGGCGGGATCGACTCCACGGTCGCCGCATTGCTCGCCGAGCGAGCGCTCGGCGAACGGGTCCGGGCGGTCTTCGTCGACACCGGCCTACTGCGCGCGGGCGAGGTCGAGCGGGTCAGCGAGTTCTTCCGGGCGAGCGGCCTCCGCTTCGACGTGCTCCGCGCCGCCGACCGATTCTTCGCCACGCTCGCCGGGGTCGAGGAGCCCGAGGAGAAGCGCCGGCGCATCGGCCACGCGTTCGTCCGGCTCTTCGAGGAGGAGGCCGAACGGTTCGGCGCCGACCGACTCGTCCAGGGGACGATCGCGCCCGACTGGATCGAGAGCGGCGGCGCGCTCCGCGACACGATCAAGACCCACCACAACGTCGGCGGGATTCCGTCCGACATGCGGCTCACGCTGGTCGAGCCGCTCCGGGACCTCTACAAGGACGAGGTCCGCGCGCTCGCCCGGCACCTCGGCGTGCCCGAGGCGGAGCGCCAGCCGTTCCCCGGGCCCGGCCTGGCGGTGCGCGTCGGCGGCCCGGTGACGCCCGAGCGCGTCCGACGGGCGCGGGTCGCGAACGCGGTCGTCGAGGAGGAGATCGAACGGGCGGTCGCCGCCCACACGATCCCCCGCCCCTGGCAGTACTTCGCGGTCCTCCTCCCCGTCCGCACCGTCGGGGTGCTCGGGGACAACCGGGTGCACGGCGAAGCGGTCAGCGTTCGGGTCGTCGAGTCGATCGATGCGATGACCGCCACGGCGATGGAGCTGCCGCGGGCGGTCCTCGGCCGCATCGCGGAGCGGATCACCCGCGAGCTCTCGAAAGAGGTCGTGCGGGTCCTCTACGACGTCACCGACAAGCCGCCCGCGACGATCGAATGGGAGTGACGACCTCCCCGGTCGCCCCGGCCGGCGAAGCCCCTATCTAATCCGTTGACTCCCCGGCCGTCCGGATGTCCTCCGTCCCCCCGGCGCGGGCGCCCCCGCGCACCATCACGCTCTCGGACGAACTGGTGCGGGCGATCGAGGCCCGGATCCACGGTTCGGCGTTCGATTCGGTCGACTCGTTCGTGGCGTTCGTTCTCGCCCGCCTCCTCGAGGAACCCGGCCCCGGAGCGTTCAGCGAAGAGGAGGAGCGGAAGCTCAAGGAGCGGCTCCGCTCGCTCGGCTACATCGACTGACCGGGGGGGCGTCAAGGCAAAATCCCGCGGCGGCCTCGCTCGTCCGTGCTCGCCTGTCCGTTCTGCGGCGCCCCCGAGAGCGACCGGTTCGATGTCGAGGGCCGCCGGTTCGTGGTCTTCCCCTGCATGTTCTCCCCCGAGGTCGACCCGGCCTGGACCGAAACGGAGCTCGCGCAGCACCTCGCGACCGACTTCCGCCCCGGGAGCGGCAACGCCTACTTCCGAGGGATGTGCGACCGGCTGCACCACTACGTCACGGCCGGCGCGGGGGGCGACGCGCTGAAGTCGGCCGGGAACGGCCCGGCGTCCCGGCCGTCCGACTGACCCGGCCCGGCGGGGCGCGGCGCCGGGCGACGATCGCTTCCGCCTCGATCTCGATCCGCATCGTCGGGTCGACCAGCCCCGCGACCTTCACCATCGTGTTCGTCGGCCGGATCGCGCGGAACCGCTCCCCGAACGCCCGCGCGAACTCGGGGAAGTCCCCGAAATCCGTGATGTAGGCCCGCAGACGGACGACCTCCTCGCGGGAGCTCCCGAGGGCCGCGAGCGCACGCTCGATGTTGTCGAGCGCCTGGACGGCTTGGCGGTACGGGTCGCCGACCCCGACGATCTGGCCATGCTCGTCGGTCGCGGTCGTGCCCGAGACGAGGACGCGGTCGCCGACGCGCACCGCCCGGCTGTAGCCGACCTTCGGCTCCCAGGGGGTCCCGCTCGCGTACCGACGCCGGCCCGGGATCATGGAGCGATCAGTGGGTCCCGACCTTCGCGAGCGCCGGGCCCACCGGAACGATGTGGCGGGGAAGTCCGAGCTCCTCGGGGGAGGCTCCGAACGCGAGCCCCACGACCTGGGGGAGGTGGAAGACCGGCATGTCGAGCGGGCGCTCCACCGCCTTCGCGGCCACGTTCTGGTAGGCGTCGAGCGAAATGTGGCAGAGCGGGCAGGGGGTCGCCATCGCGTCGGCGCCGTGCGCCTTCGCATCCAGGATCTGCCGACCTGCGATGCGGCTCGCCGTCTCGCTCTTCACGAACTGGATCGGGAAGCCGCAGCACATCACCCGCCCCCGGTAGTAGACCGGGGTCGCCCCGAGCGCGGCGAGGAGGTCCTCGAACGCATGCGGCTCCTCCCCGTTCTCCCACGCGAGCTCGTCCGCGGGACGGAGCAGGTGGCAGCCGTAGAAGGCGCCGACCTTGAGGCCCTCGAGACGGTGGCGCACCTTCGCCTTCACGGCGTCGAGGCCGATATCCTCGGAGAGCACCCGGAGCAGGTGCTTCACCTTCACGCGGCCCGAGTACGACATTCCGAGCGGCTTCAGCGCCGCATCGACCCGCGTCCGGACGGCGGGGTCCTCGAGGCGCAGGTTGGCGAGCGAGAGCATTCCCTGACACGTCGAGCAGATGGTGAGGATGTCGAGCCCGGCCCGCTCGGCGATCGCGAGGTTGCGCGCGTTGATCGCGATGTTCAGGACCTCGTTCGCCTCGTCCACGAACCCCGAGCCGCAGCAGGAGAAGTTGGGGAATTCGACGAGCTCGATCCCGAGCGCCTTCGCGACCCACCGCGTCGCCATGTCGAGCTCCTTGCCCGACTCCTGGGCGACGCACCCGGGGAAGTACGCGAGCTTCATCGCGACGCCTCCTTCGTGTCGAGCGCCTCGTAGATCTTCTGGACCTCCTCGACGTTCTGGATCGCGCGGGGCTTGTGCATGATCTCGCGCTTCTTCCGCATGATCTTGAGCCCCTGCCCGACCTGGGAGAGCATGCCGACCATACCGTAGGTCTGGCGAACGAGCTTCATCTCGTTCAGCACCCCGCGGTCCACGAGATTGTCCTTGAACCCGACCGCGTGGCGCGAGCCGCGCTCGGTCGCCCCCTGGACTTGGATCGCCATCTCCTTCAGGTCCCGGATCCGCTCGCTCGGCCGGACATCCTTCGGGCACGCTTCGGTGCAGAGATGGCACCTTAGGCAGAGCCAGAGGCCGTTCGGCTGGATCCGGACGAGGCGGTCCTGGTGGGCCTGGTCCCGCGGGTCGACCACGAACCGGTAGAGCTTGGCGAGCGCCATCGGACCGGGGAAGCTCGAGTCGGCCTCCACGGCGGGACACGCCGAATAGCAGGCGGCACAGGCGATGCAGCGCGGCGTCTCCTTGAACCGCTCGACCTCTTCCGGGCTCATCGAGGTCGGGCGGCCCTCGGGCATCGGATGCGCCGGGTCGAGCTTGAGATGCGGCTCGATCCCGTTGTACTCCCGCCAGAACGGGGCCTGGTCGACGACCAGATCCCGCAGCACCGGCTGGTTGCGCATCGGCTCGACCACGATGCGGCCGTGGCGCTCCATCTCGGGCCCCACGTGGGTCTCGCAGGCGAGCCGGCTCTTCGAGTTGATCTGCATCGCACAGGAGCCGCAGATGGCGCTCCGGCAGGAGTAGCGCAGGCTGAGGGAGGGATCGAGCTCTGCTCGGATCCGGAGGAGGGCGGTGAGCACCGGGGTGTGGGGGGAGAGGTCGAGGGTGTAGCGCTGGTACCGGGGCTGGGTGTCGGTCGCCGGATCGAATCGGTACACCTCGAACGACACGGGCACGGTAGGTTCGCTCATCAGTACACTCGCTCCTTCGGTTCCCACCGAGTATAGGCGACCCCCGAGTAGGAGAGGACCGGGCCATCGGGCCCCTTCTGGGCGAGGGTGTGCCGCATCCAGTGGGCATCGTCGCGCTTGGGGTAATCGATCCGGGAGTGGGCGCCCCGGCTCTCGAGGCGCGCGTAGGCCCCGACCACGATCGTTTCGGCGAGATCCAGCATGTGGCCCGTCTCGATCGCATCGGTGAGGTTGAGATTGAAGACCTTCGCGCGGTCGACCACGCGCACGTGCTGGAAGCGCGCCCGCAGCGCGCGGATCCGCTTCAGTCCCTCGAGCAGATCGGCCTCGGTGCGATAGATGCCGACGTACTGGTCCATTGTCTGCTGCATCTCCGTCCGAAGCGTCGAGGGATCCTCCCCTTCGGCCCGGCTGGCCCAGGCCCGGTACGGCGCCGTGGCCTCCTCAAGGTCGCTCGGGTGCATCTCGGGGGTCGCCGCGGACTTGGCGGCCGCCGCGGCGGCGATCCCGGCCTGCTTGCCGAAAACGAGGGTCTCGAGGAGCGAGTTGCCCCCGAGCCGGTTCGCGCCGTGGATGGAGACGCAGGCCGCCTCGCCGGCGGCGAAGAGGCCGGGGAGGTTCGTCGCGCCCTGGATGTTCGTCCCGATCCCCCCCATCATGTAGTGCTGCGCGGGATAGACCGGGATCGCCTCGGTGACCGGGTCGATCCCCGCGAAGTGCCGGCAGTAGTCGCAGATCTCCTGGAGGCGGCTCTCGACCTTCTCCTTCCCGAGGTGCATCAGCTCGAGATGGACGTAGCCCCCGTAGGGACCCGAGAACCCCCGGCCCTCCTTGACCTCGGTCACGATCGCCCGGGAGACGACGTCCCGGGACGCGAGTTCGAGGACGTGCGGGGCGTACTTCGACATGAAGCGCTCGCCCTGGGCGTTCCGGAGGAAGCCGCCCTCGCCGCGGGCCCCCTCGGTGATCAGGATGCTCGACTCGAGCAGCGCCGTCGGGTGGAACTGGACGAACTCCATGTCCTTCAGGAACGCGCCCGCGGCGTACGCCGCCGAGATCCCGTCGCCGGTGCAGCTGTGGGCGTTGGTCGTCCGCCCGTAGATCCGCCCGGCGGGGCCCGTCGCGAGGACGACCGCCTTCGCGGCGATCGCCTCGAACTCCCCCCGCTTGCGGTCGAGCACGATCATCCCCTGCACCCGACCGTTCCGAACGATGAGACGGGCGAGCTCCCACTCTTCGTAGAGCGTGAAGCGCTCCGTGCCGAGGCGCTCCCAGAGCCCCTGGAGGAGAGCGAGGCCGGTGCGGTCGGCCGCGTAGATCGTCCGCGGGAACCCCGCGCCGCCGAACGCCCGGCGGGCCAGCGAGCCGTCCGCCCCGCGGCTGAAGATCGTGCCGAAATGCTCCATTTCGACGACGGTCGGCCCGGCCTCCCGGCAGAAGAACTCGATCGCGTCCTGGTCGCCGAGGTAGTCGGAGCCCTTCACCGTGTCGTAGATGTGGGTGTCGACCGAGTCCTCGGCGCCGACGGCCGCGTTGATCCCGCCCTGGGCCGCGCCCGAGTGCGATCGCAGGGGATGCAGCTTCGATACGATCGCCACGTCCACCCCCGCCTCGACCGCGGCGAGCGCCGCACGTTGTCCCGCGAGACCGGCCCCCACCACGACGACATCGTGCTTCCGCATCCGAATCGTCCGCCCAGAACGCACTTTACTTTAAGCGATTCCGCGCCGCGCAGGGGTTTCCGGGTCCCGGGACGCGGGAGCACCGGCGCGCACCCGGAGCGACAAGGTGCGTTTGGGTTCCCGAGTGGCCCATCGGTAATCGGCGCGTGAGCCCTTATATAGCGACCCCGGGTCGGGCCTTCGCTTTCCGGGTCCCCGGAGGTAGAACGATGCAGAGCGTCATCAGCGCGGCCGACGAGGAGCGCCTGTTGAAGGGCACGACGACGATCGGGATCGTCTGCAAGGACGGGGTCGTCCTCGCCACCGAGCGACGGGCGACCGCCGGCAACGTCATCTCGAACAAGCAGACCCAGAAGCTGTTCAAGATCGACCAGAACATCGGGATCACGATCGCGGGGCTCGTCGGCGACGCCCAGGTCCTCGCCCGCTACCTGAAGGCCGAGGTCTCGCTGTACCGCCTGCGCCGGAGTGCCCCCCTGACCGCGGAAGGGGCCGCGACGCTGCTCGCGAACATCCTGAACGGGAACCGCTTCTACCCGTACTACGCCTGGCTGATCCTGGGCGGCGTGGACGGGAAGGGGTCGCACGTCTTCTCCGTCGACCCGGCGGGCGGCTGCATCGAGGACAAGTTCGTCTCGGTCGGATCCGGCTCGTACTTCGCGTACGGGATCCTCGAGGAGGGGTACTCCCGCGACATGTCCACCTCCGACGCGGTCGACCTCGCCCTGCGGGGCCTGACGGCGGCGATGAAGCGCGACAGCGCGAGCGGCGACGGCTACCTCGTGAACATCATTTCGGCCAAGGAATACCGCGAACTCTCCGAGGACGAAATTAATAAACGCCTGAAGGCCCTCAAGATACCGTTGCCCCCCGCGCTTCCCTAAGCGCCTCGCGGGTCCGGGACGGGCTCCCAACCTCTTCCGCCGAACCTTTTCCAGAGTGGAATGAGTTTCGACTCGTTACTAGACCAAACGCGGCAGGCACTGAAAGAGGTGCTGCCGGAGACGATCGAGGTCACGGATATCGAGCTGGAAGGCCCGCATATCGTCCTCTACACGAAGCAGCTCGACACGTTCCTCTCGGGCGGGGACTACCTGCGCCAGGTCGCCCAGCGGCTCCACCGGCGGGTCGTGGTCCGGTCCGATCCCGCCTCCTTGATCGAGCCGAAGGAGGCCGAGCGGAGCATCCGCGAGATGATCCCGGTCGAGGCCGAGATCAACCAGCTGTTCTTCGAGCCCGAGACCGGCGAGGTCACGATCGAAGCGGCGAACCCCGGGGCGGCGATCGGTCGCGGCGGCGCGATCCTGAACGACCTCAAGCGCAAGATCGGCTGGGTGCCGACCGTCGTCCGCACTCCCCCGATCCCTTCGAAGACCGTCGAGGAGGTGCGGATCCATCTCCGGAACTCCTTCGACGACCGTCGTTCGTTCCTCAAGAAGGTCGGCATCCGGATCGCCCGCGACCCCCTCCCCGAAAAGATCTGGGCCCGGAACACCGCGCTCGGCGGCTACCGGGAGGTCGGGCGGAGCGCCCACCTGCTCACGACGCAGAACTCGAAGGTGCTGATCGACTGCGGGATCGACCCCGGCTCGGACAATACCCCGTACTTCAACGCCCCCGAGCTCCTGCCGCTCGACTCGCTCGATGCGGTGGTCGTCACCCACGCCCACCTCGACCACTGCGGCCTCGTGCCGGTCCTCCTCAAGTACGGCTACAAGGGCCCGATCTACTGCAGCGCGCCGACGCGGGACCTCATGACCCTGATGCTGCTCGACGCGATCAAGGTCGTCAACCAGGAGGCGCGGCGAGGCCTCTACGACTCCTCCCACGTCCGTGAGCTCGTCACGCGCACGATCCCACTTCGGTGGGGCGAGACGACCGACATCGCGCCCGATATGCGGCTGACGCTCCACAACGCGGGGCACATCCTCGGCTCGTCGATCTGCCACTTCCACCTCGGCGAGGGGGACCACAACCTCGCCTACTCGGGCGATATCAAGTTCGAGCGCAGCTGGCTGTTCAACCCGGCATCGAACCGCTTCCCGCGGCTGGAGACGCTGGTCCTGGAATCGACGTACGGAGGGTACCGCGATGTCCAGGCGAGCCGCCAGAACGCGACCGAACAGCTGAGCGCGCTCGCGACCAAGGTCCTGGCGCGGAACGGCCACCTGATCATCCCGGTCTTCGCCGTGGGCCGGTCCCAGGAGGTCATGCTCGTCCTCGAGGAGAAGATGCGCGAGGGCAAGATCCCGCGCGTCCCGGTCTACCTCGATGGGATGATCTTCGAGGCGACCGCGATCCACACCGCGTACCCGGAGTACCTCAACAGCCAGCTCCGCACCCAGATCTTCCAGCAGGGCGACAATCCGTTCCTCTCGGACGTCTTCCACCGGGTCGATTCCTCCCAGATGCGCATGGGCATCGTCGATTCCCGCGAGCCCTGCATCGTCCTCGCGACCTCCGGGATGATGAGCGGGGGCCCGGTGATGGAGTACTTCCGAGGCTGGGCGCACGACGAGAAGAACGGCCTCCTGTTCGTCGGGTACCAGGCACAGGGGACGTTCGGCCGTCGGCTCCAACGGGGGATGAGCGAGGCGACGTTCCTCGATGGCTCCCGCCAGGCGTCCGTTCAGGTCCAGCTCGAGATCGCCACGATCGAAGGGTTCTCGGGCCACTCCGACCGGGTGCAGCTGATGAACTACGTGGCGTCGCTCGACCCGCGGCCGCAGCGGATCATCCTGAACCACGGGGAGGAGTCGAAGATCCTCGACCTCGCCTCGAGCCTGCACAAGCGGTTCAACCTCGAGTCGCACGCCCCGTACAACCTGGAAGCCGTGCGCCTGATCTGATCCGCTGCTATCGGCGCCTCAGCGCGGACGGGACGAAACACTTTATAGCACCGTCCGGGTCCATTGTCCGCCTTACGCGCCCCCTTATGGTGACGGCATGCAACGACCTCTCCGACGGTTCCTGGTTCTCGGACTGGACGGGGGCACGTTCGATCTCCTCGACCCCCTGATGGAGGCCGGGGAGCTCCCGTACCTTCGGTCGCTCGTCCATCAGGGGGTCCGGGCCCCGCTCCGCTCGGTCTATCCGGCGAAGACGATCCCGGCGTGGTACTCCTTCGCGACCGGCAAGGACCCCGGCGAGCTCGGGATCTACGGGTTCACCGAGCCGGACGGGGTCCTCGGCCACTCGAAGCTCGTGCAGTCGTTCCGCCCGGCCGAGGCCATCTGGGATCGGCTCTCCCGCTGGGGGGCGAAGGTCGGGATCGTGAACTTCCCCCTCCCGAGCGCCTACCCGCTCCACGGCTTCATCGTCCCGGGGATGTTCAGCGACACGGCCCCGACGTACCCGAACGCCGTCGCCGGGGAGATCGAGGCCGCGATCGGGACGAGCTACCCCGGGGAGCTCCCCCCGTACCGAAGCCTCGAGCGGGCGAGCTGGATCGCCTCGGCCACCGAATCCGTGCGCCTGCGCGCGGAAGCCGCGAGCGTGCTCGCGGCGCATCATCGACCGGACTTCCTGTTCGCGCTGTTCCGGGAGACCGACCGGGTCGAGCATCAGCACTGGAACGAGCTCAGCCGCCCCGTCTCCGAGATCCCCCCGGATCTCCTCGACTTCTGGCGCGCGGTCGACCGGGCCTGCGCCGACGTCGACCGGGCGTTCCGTTCGGGCGGCGGGCCTGCCGTGACCCTCGTCATCAGCGACCACGGGCACGGGCCGATCCGATCGGAGCTGTTCACGAACCGATGGCTGGCCGAGCAGAAGCTCCTCGTCTTCCGCGAGAACGCCGAGCTCCTGCGCCGACGCCTCCTCTCCCGTCTCCTGCTCTACGCCGAGAAGGTCGGGGTCGGTCGGCGACTGACGCAGCGGGTCGCCGACTTCGTCCGGATCGGGCGCCGGGCCGCGATCGCCGACTTCCTGAAGGGCGGCATGTCGTTCGAGGAGGTCGCCGACAAGATCGACTGGCAGCGGACCGTCGCCTTCTCCTACCCGGTCCCCGAGGGGATCTACCTCAATCCGAACAATCCCGATCTCACCCCCGCGCGCCGCGCCGAATTGCTTCGGGATATCCGGCGACGCCTCGAGGCGTTCCCGGAGGCCCATATCGAGGTCTTCGGCCCGGCCGACCTCTATCGCCATGGCGACCCGGCCCGGAGCCCTTCGCTGCTCATCCGGGTCGACAGCATGCGGACCGAGCCTCGGATGGACTTCAGCTACCCCGCATCGTTCATCCGCGACCGCCCCGGGTTCTTCTACGGCTCAGGGACCCACCGGATGGACGGGATCCTCATCGGGGCGGGGGACGGCATCGTCCCCCGGGTGCGCTCGACCCCGGCGAGCCTCCTCGACCTCGCGCCCACGATCCTCGAAGGGATGGGGCTCGCGCCGCCGGCCGACCTCGGCGGCCGCTCGCTGCTCCCCGAGATGGGCCTCTCGACGTAGGGCGCCGCGCCAACGGAACGCTTTTCGGGTACAGGCCACTCCGACCGCGCGCATGGCGCCCCGGAGCGTGGACCTGGTCGCGCGGGGCCCGCCCCCGCTCGACCCGTACGCCCCGGCGGCCGGGACCTGGGCGCTCGCGCGCGCCTACGCTGATCAGGGCGCCACGGTCCACGTACTGTACCCCGAAGGACCGAAGGAAGCGGAGCCGCCCGAAGGGATCCGGGCCACGGCGGTCCCGCTGCCGCTGCGTCGACCCGGTGCCGCGAGCGAGGAGGCCGAGTTCGCGAGCCGGGCCGGCCATCGGCTGCGCCCCGAGAGCGAGCTCGTCCTGCGCGACCCGGTCGGGATCGGGCCGCTCGGGGTGCGGGCGCGGGCTCCCCGGGCGCGGCTCGTGGGCCTGGTCCGGGCGGTCGAGCTCACCGCCTTCGACCGGGAGCGGGGGGGGCGGTCGCAGACCGGCTTCGTCGATCGCCTCGATGGCTGGAGGGACCGCCGCTCGCTCCGGCGGCTCGAGCGGGCGGCCCTCGAGGAGCCGAACGCGCTCTTCTGCGACGACCCCGCCCTCGCGTCGGCGCTCGAGCAGGAGTACCATGTCGGGCCGCCGAGGCTGCGCGCGGGCCGTCCGCCGGTCCCGCACCTCCCCGGACCTCCCCGCCGGGACGCGGCCCGCGGGGCCCTCGGGATCCCGACCGATGTGCCGGTCGTGGTCGTCCCGGCGGCGAGCCCGTCGGCCGAGGAGTCCGGCATCGACCACGCTCGGGAGGCGTTCCGCCGCGTGCGACCGTTCTTCCCCGGCGCCCGACTCGTGGTCGTGGGAACCGAGGTCCCTTCCGATCCTGGAGTGGTGAGCGTCCCCGGCCGGGACGCCGTCGCGTTCGCCGGCGCGCTCACCGCAGGGGATGTCGCGCTCATCGTCTCGACCCGCCCGGGCTTCGACCCGGGGATCGTCTTCGCCGCGCGCGCCGGCTGCGCGACGATCGCGTATCGCTCGACGGTCGGGGCAGCCCCGCCCGCCAACGCCATCCGCACGGTGGGCGCCGAGGATCCGGGGGACCTCGCCTCCGCGCTGGCCGAGCTCGTCGCGGACCTCGGGGCGGCCCGGGAGCTGGCGCAGCGGGGGAAGGAGTTCGCCGAGGCGTTCGATCCCGAACGGGTGATCGCGGAGATCGATCGGGCGCTGGCCGTCGAACGCCCCTAGGCGTCCGGGCCCGTACCGGGCTCGTCGAGCCGCCACTCCGAGAACCCCCGGCCCCCCGAGGCCCGCCGGATCTCGCGCATCAGCCCGTCCCAGCGAACACCGCTCGGGATCGTTCCCTGGTCCAGGGCATCGAGCACGGCCCGGAACCGCTCCCGGAGCTCGGCGTACGGGTCGGGCGCTCCGGGAGAGGACCACACCGTCGCGGCTCGGTGGACACGGACCTGGCCGTCGACCACGCTCCACACCCCGACCGGCCGAGCCCGGGTCCGCTCGGTCCGTTCGACCAGCCGTTCGGCCGCCCGGGAACCGGCGAGAACCACCGCGGTCCAGTCGGCCCAGCCCCGCCGCTTCAGGGCCTGGGTGAGGACGGTCCGCGAATCGGCCACCTTCGCTTCGACCAGGCCGACCTCCTCTCCGCGGCGGGCGACGAGGTCGAAGTAGTCGTTCCCGTCGAGGTCGACACGGACCCGGTACCCCTGTTCCTCGAGGTGCTCGGCCGCGATCCGGACGACCTCGCCCTCGGAGAGTCGGACCCGTCGGGGTCGGGCGGCGCTCACGCGCCGCTCCGCAGGAACCAGCGATCGAGGCGAGCCCGGGGAATGCCGACCAGGATCGGGCGGCCGTGGGGGCACGACGGAGGCGCGTCGGGGAGCGCGCCGAGGGCGTCGAGCACCCGCGTGAACTCCTCGACGCTGACCACATCCCCGGCCCGGATCGCCGCATGACAGGCCAGGGTCGCGGCCGCTCGCTCCGCCAGGCCGTCGGGGATCGTCGGGCGGCCCCCGGCGGCCAGCTCGTCCAACAGCTCGGCGAGCGCCTCCGGACGGGCCCGCTGGCCCCGGTACGACGGGACCGACCGCACCCGGTAGGTCTCGGGCCCGAATGGGTCGACATCGAACCCGGCCCCGGCGATCTCGCCCGCGCGGGCCGTGAGCGTCGCGCGCTGTGCCCCGGTCAGCCGCACGCTCACCGGTTCGACCAGGATCTGCCGGCCGAGCGTCCCGGACCGTCGGAGC
>JAKACD010000049.1 GCA_021821785.1 Thermoplasmata archaeon | reverse complement strand
GGTGCGGGGCCCAGCGGGTGACATTCGTGCCGTCGAACAGGATCCGTCCGCGGGTGGGCGCGAGCATGCCCGAGAGGAGCGCGAACAGCGTGCTCTTCCCGGCGCCGTTCGGACCGATCAGCCCCAAGATCTCGCCCGGGGCGATCTCGAAGGAGACGTCGGATACGGCCGTGACACCCGCGAACCGTTTCGTGAGCTGTTGGACGGCCAGGAGCGCCACTATCGGCGCCGAACTCCCTACGTCCCTTAAAGGCTCCGGAACGACCCGCGCCGGAGCGCGGGGGTCGGGCCCGAGCGAAGGGCCCGAACCCGAGGGGAAGGGCGCGTGCGCCCGCGGCTCAGTTGGGCCCGCCGATCGGGGGCAGCCGGGCCTTCGCCGACCCGGTCGACGGGGCGCGGCGGAACCAGCTGCGCTTCCGGCGCGACTCGTGCCGACGGCACGCGGCGCACCAGACGATCAGCTCGTTCGGGCCGGCGAGCTCGGGGGTGGGAAGGTGGTCGGTGTCCGAGTGGCCGCAGCCGCGCTCGAGGCACGGGTGCGGGCCGCGGACGTCTACCAGCGGGGGCATGGCCCGGATAGGATGCGTGTTTATGCGTATTAAAACTGCCGCCACGCGCCGGCTTCGCCACCGCCTCGCCAGCGTTTCGCGCGGCTAGCCCGCTCCGGCCGCAGGGTCCATCGAGTCCGGCGAGGGAACCCGTCGGGACGCACGGCCGGGCGCCGTCGGGGCGCCTACTTCCCGCCGAGGCCCGCCCGCGCCCTGAGGGCGTGGTAGAACCCGCCGAAGGCCGTGGCGCTCGGCGTCCGAAGCCCCTGCAGGCGAAGCTGTTCGCGGACCTCCTTCGGGCTCTGGCGGAGGTCGAGGGTCTTCGTGCTATCGAAGCGGTACTGGAACGCTCCGGACGGTCCGCGGGGGTACGGTTCCCAATCCTTCGCGGTCGTCGGGTGGAGCTCGTGGGGGCGCTTCCCGTCCCGCGGCGAGAACGCCGGCATCGTCAGGTGCTCCTCGGTGAGCCAGATCATCGTGGCGTCGCGGATCGCCTGGCTCGTCGTCTCGTCGAGGGCGCCGGGGGCGACCTGGGACTGCACCCAGTCGACCAAGGCGTCGAACGTCTTCTCCGCGTTCTCCTCCAGCATGACGAGCACGGCGACGCGGATCGCGCTGCGACGCAGCTGCTGGATCCCCGTCTCGCTCAGGCGGTACTCCGCCGTGAGGCCGAGAAGGCTCTCGGAGTTGTCGGCGAGGTCCTTGAGCGGCAGGACGAACAAGGGGATCGCGGTCTCGGAGCCGTTCACAAACCAGAGGGAGAACTCCCGCCCGTTCGTGATCAGCGCGAGCGGCACCTTCGTCTGCTTCGCCTGCTCGCCGACCTCGCCCGCCTCGTTCACGCTCGCCGTCCGCTCGCGGACGTCGAGGAAGAGGCGCGGCTGGCCGTCGGAATTGAGCAGCGCGTAGTCCACGTGCCCGTCGCCGCCCTTCACGGGGAAGTCCAGGAAGACCTGGCGCTTGTCGTGAGGGTCCCAGCCGATAGCGACCAGGAACGGATTCACGATCCAGTGGCGGATTTGCTGCTCGGTGACATCTTCCACATCGCGGAGCACCTCTCCGGCCACCTGGGAGAATTCCGTGAGACGTCGGCTGAGATCGATCGCTTCCATCGAGCGTAGCGATGGGGATTGATGCCTTTTAAATGTAACCCGGCCCGGGCCGGGCTACCCGGTCAGCCGATGGGCTTCCGCGGTGACGAACGGCTGGACCGGTTCGAGCGGGGTATCGAGCCCCTCATACGGCGGCAGCCCGAGCATGTCCGAGAGGAGCCATTCCACCTCGTACGCGTACAGCAGCGTCGAGCCGACGGTCTCGAGGAGGCGGGCGAGGCGGACGGCTCCTTTCGGGGAGAGGCGGAAGTACCGGGGGGTCCGGCCGAGCGCCCGGAAGAGGAGGTCGGTGAGGTCGCGGTAGCGGAACCGCTCGGGGCCTCCGGCCGTGACGTTGCGCGAACCGCTCGCTCGGGCCTCCCGAGCGAGGATGCGGGCCAGGTCCCGGGCCGAGAGCGGACTCACATGGTAGGTCCCGTCCCCGAACATCGGGAAGCGGTGGTACCGGTGCATCGTCCGGAGCATCACGGTGATGAGCACGTCCCGCGGGGCGAAGAGCATCGTGGGACGCACGATCGAGTAGGCGAGCCCGCTCCCCTCGAGGGCCCGGTCGACCCGACGCTTGTGGACCATGTACGGAAGCCGCTCTTCGAGGGACGCCGGGGAGTCCGGCACGCTCACCTGGACGAACCGTCGCACTCCGACCGATCGGGCCGCGTGGATCAGGCGTTCGAGCCCGTCGCCGAGGGGCGCGAAGCGACGCTCGGAACCGAACCGGTACCATGCGACGTTGAGCACCACGTCGACCCCTTCGAGGAGGGGGGTCCAGTCCGGAACGGTCGCGGCGTCGGCCGGAACCCACTCGACCCCGAGCCGGGCCTCGTCCGGGGCCGGATGCCGGTGGACCGAGCGGATCTTCCAGGCGGGCAGGAGCTCGGGGAGGACATTCCGCCCGACCAGACCTCCGGAGCCGCCCACCAGGAGGAGGCGACCCTTCTCGGAAGGAGCGCTCATGTCAGGGTGTCCACGGTCCGGTCGGCGGCCTCAGGATCGGGTGCCGAAGCGAGGCGACCGGGGGAGCCGAAGACCTCCTGCCAGGCCCGGACGACGTGCGGCCGGACCTCGGCCACCGAGGTCGGTCGATGGAGCTCCCGCTCGACCGAGGTCATCACCTGGCCATCGAACCCGCACGGATGGAAGCGGTGGAAGGCGGCGAGGTCGACCGAAACGTTCAGCGCAAAGCCGTGGAAGGTCACCCAGTGGTCGACCGCGATGCCGATCGACGCGATCTTACGCGTCCCGTCGACCCAGACCCCTCGGCGGCCCTTGACGTGCACACCGGTGAGCCCGAACGCGGCGATCGCCCGCACCACGATCTCCTCCACGTCGTGGACGAACCGACGGACGTCCCGACCGCGCGGCGAGAGATCCACGATCGGATAGCCGACGAGCTGGCCGGGGCCGTGGTAGGTCGCCTGCCCTCCTCGCTCCACGGTCACCACCGGAAGCCCGCTGGCCGCGGCCGACCCGTCGTCGCCTTCCACCCCGACCGTGACGACCGGGGGGTGCTCGACCAGTACCAGAGTATCCCCGATCGAGCCCGCGCGGCGGGAGGTCACCAGCTCGCGCATGGCGGCGAGCGACTCCGGATAGTCCCGAAGGCCCCAGTCAACGACGGCTGTCATCGACCCGCCGCCTTGCCGCGACATGCATCGGTTCGCCCAACCAGAGCAGCGCCGCCTCCCCGAGACCCTCGGAGAACGTCGGATGGGGATGGATGGTGGCCGCGACGTCCCGAACGGTCGCGCCCATCTCGATCGCGTGGGCCGCCTCCGCGATGAACTCCCCGGCGGATTCCCCGGCGGCATGGACCCCGAGCAGAAGGCCGGTCGGATCGTCCCCGACCACCTTCACCCAGCCGCCCGTCGCATGGCTCGCGTGGGCGCGCCCGAGGGCGGCGTACGGGAAGCGCACCTCGCGCGGATGGTACCCCCGCCGCTCGGCGTCCGCCAGGGTGAGCCCGACCGAAGCGAGCTCGGGGACGGTGAAGACGACCGCGGGCATCGCCTGGAAGTCGAAGCGGGTCGGCCGACCCGCGATCGCCTCGGCCGCGACGATCCCTTCCCGGTACGCCTTATGCGCGAGCATAGGGGCGCGGGCGACGTCCCCGACCGCGAAGATATGCGACTGGCTCGTTCGGAGCTGGTCGTCGACCGTGATGAACCCGGTCTTCGCGTCGAACGCGACCCCGGCCTCCTCGAGCCCGAGTTCCCGGGTATCCGCCCGCTTCCCGACCGTGACGAACAGCCGTTCCGCGGTGAGCTCCTCGGAGCCGTTCGGACCCTCGACGACCAGGGTGACGCCGACCGACCCCCGGTGCAGCGCGACCGCCTTGGTGCCGACCCGAACCTTGACCGAAAGGGCCTCGAGCGCGCGCGTGAGCTCGCGCGACAGGTCCGCTTCGACTCCGGGTAACAGCTGGGGCAAGAGCTCGACGATCGTGATCTCGACCCCGAGCCGCGCCAGGAACTCCCCGAGCTCGCAGCCCGACACTCCGCCGCCGAGGATCAGCATCGACTTCGGCAGGGATGGGAGCGAAAGGAGGTCGACCGCATGGAGGACCAATTTGCCGTCGACCTCGAACCCGGGGAGCGTGGTATGGAGCGCCCCGGTGGCAATGACCGCCGAGGTGAAGTCGATCCGTTCGTGGCCCCCGTCGGGCGCGGTGAGGTCGACCGACCGGGGCCCGGTGAAGCGGGCTCGTCCGGCGAGCACGGTCACGCCGGCCGCCTTGAGCAGCGTCGCAACCCCCTGGCGCTCCTTCGCGACGACCGACTCCTTCCAGCGCATGGTGGTGGCAAGGTCGAAGTGCACTTCCGGAGCCGATACGCCCACCTCCGGCCCTTCCGACCGCAGGGCGTGATAGAGCCGGGACGCGTGGATCAACGCCTTCGAGGGAATGCACCCCCGATTGAGGCACTCCCCGCCGAGATCGCCCTTCTCGACGAGCAGCACCTTCTGGCCAAGCTGGCCGGCCCGGATGGCGGCCATGTAGCCCCCCGGTCCGCCGCCGATGACCAAGACCCCGGTCGAACGGGAATACGTGCCCGCCATCGATGCTCCTCTACGGTGTGGCGCCTCGGTGGGCGGAGGAATGGGGGGAATAGACGTCTTCGGTCAGGGTGTCGGGCGCCGGCGGGGGGGCGGCCTCCGCCGCGGCCACGGCTTCCCGGACCGCGGTGTCGGCGCGGGCCTGCTCCTCCGCCTCGCGGTCGGGGGTCAGGAGCCCATGGAGGCGCATCCACTCGGTGAGACGAACGTACGGATCGTGGCGCTGTCCCCGCTCGGCCCAGTCGCCCGGCTGGTATCGGGTCGGGTCGTCCGAGCTCGTGTGCGGGGTCATTCGGTAGGTCAGGAACTCGAGCAGCCGGGGCCCTTTCCCGGCGCGGATCTCGGCGAGGGCCTCCGTGAGCGCGCCGTAGACCGCGAAGAAATCCGTGCCGTCGACCTGGCGGCCCGGGATCCCGTACGCGGCCCCCTTCGCCGCGAGGCTCTCCGACGCCGTCTGGTGGGCGACCGGGACCGAGATCGCCCACTGGTTGTTCGCGCAGCCGAAGAGAACCGGCAGGCCGAAGACGGCCGCAAAGTTGAGTCCCGCGTGAAAGTCGTTCGCGCTCGTCGCCCCGTCGCCGAAGAACGCCCAGGCGACGCCCGGGTCGTGGCGCAGCTTTAGCCCGTACGCCAGGCCGACCGCCTGGCTGATCTGGGTCCCGATGACCGAGGACATCGAGATGTGGTGGACGCCGCGCGCGGTCGGATGGCATGGCATCTGCCGCCCGTGAGCGGGGTCGAGCGCGTCCGCGAAGATCGAGTGCGTGTACTCGGTCAGGGAGTACCCCCGGACCAGTGCGACCAGCTGCTCGCGGAGGCCGGGGAAGATCCAGTCCTCCGGACGGCTCACGAGCCCGGTCGCCACGTTCACGGCTTCCTGGCCGGTCGACGCGCCGTAGAATCCGATCCGCCCCTGACGCTGGAGCGCCTGCATCCGGGCATCGTAGACCCGGCCGAGGGTCATCCAGCGATGGGCCACCGAGAGCGTCGAGGCCCAGTCCGCCCCGAAGAGACGCTCCGCGTCGCTCGGCGTGGCGGTGAGCGGCTCGACGGTCGATAACGCGCTCATGCGAGTTCGGCGAACAATTGGTGCGGGTCCTCGAGGTACGCCTTGACGGTGGCGAGGAATTGCGCCCCTTCCGCTCCGTCGACCACGCGATGGTCGAGCGAGATTGAGAGGTTCATGAGATCGGCCGGGCCGATCGTGCCGTCCGGCCGGTAGACCGGCCGACGCTGGATCTTGTGGACGCCTAGGATCGCGACCTCCGGGTAGTTGAGGATCGGCGTCGCGAGGACGCCCCCCAGCGCGCCGAGGCTTGTGATCGTGAACGTCGAGCCGGTCAGTTCGGCCCGGCTCAGCTTCCCGGCCCGTCCCCGCTCGGCGAGGTCCTGGATCTCCCGGGCCAGCGTCGAGACGCTCTTCTGGTCGGCGTTCCGAACGACCGGGACGATGAGCCCGTCGGGGGCGGCCGCCGCGATCCCGATATGGTACGCCGAACGGACGACGAGCTCCTCGCGGGCGTCATCCATCGTGGCGTTCAGATGCGGGTGCGCCTTCAGCCCCGCCACGACCGCCTTCACGATGAACGGAAGGTAGCTCAGCCGGGTCCCCCGCTTCTCGACGTGCTTCGCCATGCGGTCCCGCAACCGGACGAGCTCCGAGACGTCGATCTCCTCCACGTAGGTGTAGTGGGCGGCGCGGTGCGTCGACTCGGTCATGTGCTCCGCGATGACCCGGCGGATCCCACGGATCGGGACACGCTCGAGCACCTCCGCCGTCACTGGGGCCGGGGGTGGGGTCGGTGTGGGGGCACGCCCACCCGATGTGGGCGTCGGGGCCGCCGGCGCGGGGGACGCCCCAACCGAGGCCGGTGCCGGGGTCGGTGCGATCCCGAGGTCTGCTTCCGTGATCCGCCCGGCGGGGCCGCTTCCCTTCACCTGGGACAGATCGATCCCGCGCTCCGCCGCCAGGCGCCGAAGATACGGGGACGCGAGTACCCGCCCGGGAGGGGCGCCAGTCCCTGCGGCGGAGGGCGGAGGAGTCGGGGCCGCCACCGGAGGGGATGCTGGCGCGGCGCGCGCCGGGGCCGCCGCCTTCGGCGACGGAGCCGGGGCTACGGCGGAGGAGGCCGGAGGGGCCGGCTTCGGGGTCGCCCCCGGCTCGGTCTCGATCGTGACCAGGAGCCCCCCGACCTTTACCTTCTCCCCGACCGCGGCGTGGATCTTCGCGATCCGACCGGTCTTGGGGGAGGGGATCTCGACGTTCGCCTTGTCCGTGAGAACGCTTACGAGCGTCTGGTCCTCGCGGACCGCCTCGCCTTCCTTCACGAACCACTGGACGACCTCGCCCTCGGCGACGCCCTCGCCAATGTCGGGTAAGCGGAACTCGAACAGCATGGCTCGCCCCCTATCCTCCGCGGACCGCGCCGCGGGCGGCGTGCGCGATCGTCTCGGCGTTCGGTAGATACGCGTGCTCGAGAGCGTAGGGGAACGGCGTGTCGTAGCCCGTCACGCGGGCGATCGGCGCCTTCAGCGAGTAGAACGCCTTCTCCGCGAGGATCGCGGCGAGCTCGCCGCCGAAGCCGCAGCAGCGGGCCGCCTCGTGGACGAGGACCGCCCGGCCGGTCTTCTCGACCGAGCGGACGACCGCCTCTTCATCGAGCGGGACGAGCGTGCGGAGGTCGAGGACCTCCGCCCCGATGCCCTCCTTCTCCAGCATCTCGGCCGCCTCCACCGTCGGCGGGATCATCGCCCCGTAGGCGACCAGCGTGACATCGTCCCCCGCGCGCACCGGGCGGGCCTTGCCGAACGGGACGCGGTGGTCTCCGTCCGGGACCTCTCCCGAGACGCTCCGGTAGATCCGCTTCGGCTCGAGGAAGATGACCGGGTCCTCGTCGTGGATGGCGGTGAGCAGGAGCCCCTTCGCGTCCGCCGGCGTCGAGGGAATGGCCACCTTGAGGCCCGCCGTGTGGGCGAAGTACGCCTCCGTGCTCTGCGAGTGGTACAACCCGCCGCGGATGCCTCCGCCGTACGGCGTTCGTATGACCACCGGGCACGGGTACTGTCCCCCCGAGCGATAGCGCATCTTCGCGAGCTCGCTCACGATCTGGTCGAAGGCGGGATAGATGAAGTCGAGGAACTGGATCTCCGCGACCGGCTTGAGGCCGTAGAGCGCCATTCCGATCGCGGTCCCGACGATCCCGGTCTCGGAGAGCGGGGTGTCGATGACCCGGTCGGCCCCGAACTCTTTGAAGAGGCCCTCGGTCGCGCGGAACACGCCGCCGTTCACTCCGACGTCCTCCCCCAGGACCAGCACGTTCGGGTCGTGCTGCATCGCTTCGTGGAGGGCGCGGTTGATCGCCTGGACGATCGTGAGCTCGCTCATGGTCTGCCTCCCGTCCCTTCGAGGGCCCCGTGCTCGTACGCGGCCCGCTGCTCCTCCAGTCGGGGGGTCAGGTGAGCAAAGACGTTCTCGAAGAGGGTCCGCGGCTCGGGCGGCGGCGTCCGCTCCGCGGCCTCGAACGTCTGGGCCACTTCGGCCCGGGCCGCTTCCCAGATCTTCGTGTCGGCCGCTTCGTCGAGCTGGTGCTCGGCGATGAGGCGCTCCTTCAGGGTGTGGACCGGGTCCCGCGCCCGCGCCTCCGCCACCTGGCTGTCGGCGCGGTAGCGGCGAGGGTCGTCGGAGGTCGAGTGCGGCCCGAACCGGTAGACCTGGGCCTCAATAAGGGTGGGGCCCTCGCCCGCGATCGCCCGTTCCCGGGCCGTCCGCACGGCCCGGTAGACCGCGTCGAGATCGTTCCCGTCCACGGCGACTCCGGGAAAGCCGTAGGCCGAGGCCTTCTCCGCGAGCGTCGCGCTCCGCGTCTGCCGGTCGCGGGGCAGGGAGATCGCCCACTGGTTGTTCTGGCAGAAGAACACCGTCGGGGCTCGGAAGACCCCGGCGAAGTTGAGCCCGGCATGGAAGTCGTTCGAGCTGGTGGCCCCGTCCCCGAAGAAGGCGATCGTCACGGCGCGCGCGGCCCGCCGCTGCATCGCCATCGCGGTCCCCACGGCCTGCGTGATCTGGGTACCGATCGGGCTCGAGGTGCTGACGAAGTTCTGCGCCCGGAACGCGAAGTGGTTCGGCATCTGCGTTCCCCGGGAGAGGTCGGCCGAGTTGCCGACGAGCTGGTCGAAGATCATCCGCAAGGGAACTCCCCGGACGAGGGCGACCGCGAGCTCGCGGTAGGCCGGGAAGATCCAATCATCGGCCTCGAGGCCGTAGGCGGCCCCGACCTGGGCCGCTTCCTGCCCGGCGAGGGGCGCATAGAACCCGATACGACCCTGACGCTGGAGGGAAAGCGCCCGCTCATCGATGACCCGGGCCAGTACCATCCAGCGGTACGCCTCGAGCCGCCGAGCCATCGGGAAATCGGAGACCGCGCCCGGCGCGGCTACGGAGAGCGCCGCAGGGTGTCCGTGCGTCATATGCTGTCGCGAGTGGGGCCGCCGATATAAGGCGATAGATGACCCCGATGCCGACGTGCCCGCTCGGCGCGGGCCGGACCCCGACCCGGCGCTTCCGCGGCCCCCTCGGAGGGGGGAGGTCAGCCACGGCCCGCACGGGCCTCGTGCGCCCACGATGGAGGGGAAAA
>JAKACD010000009.1 GCA_021821785.1 Thermoplasmata archaeon | reverse complement strand
CGCCGCGCTGGTCGCGCCCCGCGCTCTTCCGAACGCCGAGGCGGCCGCTCTCCCGGTCGCGTACGTCGGCACGACCTGGGGCGTCCTTCTGGGCGCCGACCTTCTGCGCCAACCCCCGCTCTACGGGAGCGGGCCCGCCGGCCTCTACACGATCGGCGGTGCCGGTGTCTTCGACCTCGTCTATCTGTCGGGACTGCTCGCGCTGCTCGTGGCGACGCTCGCACACTGGGCGCTCGGCCGACCGCTCGCCGTGCCGGGCGGCCCGCCCTCCGATCGTCCGGGCCCGACCCCAGTCGGACGGCTCGGTCGGGCGTTCCGGGCGGGCATCACCGGCCAGCTCGCGGAATCCCTGAACGAATCCGCGACCGCCAGTCGCGACGCCGCCCTCCAGGCGCACCGGCTCCTCGGATTGCCCGAGCCCCCTCGGGACCGACCGTGGCAGGGTCTCGGCGTGCCCGGGTGGGTCGTGAGCGACCAGACGAACCTCGATGCCCTTGCCCGCTCCGGCACGACCGACGGACGAGAAGGGTTCCGCGGGTGGCTGACGGCGCGCTCGCTCGTGCGGCTTGGCCTCGAGCTCGGGCGACGCCGGTTCGGCACGGTCGGCCGCCGCGCCGCCGGGTTCCTGCTCGACCTTGGGCTCGTCACCGCACCGGCGGCCCTCATCTGGGCGGCGATCGCGATCGCGACCCCGGGGACCCTCCTCGACCTGCTCAACAGCGTCGCGTTCAACGCCGCGATCTACGGGTTCATCGCGCTCGCCTTCTTCTACCGGGTGATCCTCGAGGCCGTCACCGGGAGCTCCCCCGGCAAGCGGGCGCTCGGCCTGGTCGTGCGGGGTCGGCGGCTCGAACCGATCGGTGTGCTCTCCGCGCTCGTCCGGAACCTCTCCGTCCTTCCGATCCTCACGGTGGTCGGCATCGGCGGCTCCCTCGCCGTGGCGTTCGGCCTACGGTGGGGGACGTTCTCGAGCGTGACGATCGGCGGGATCGACCTACCCGGAGGCCTTCTCGCGCTGGCGGGGGCCCTCGCCTTCGTTCTCGGGGGGATCGCCCTCATCGGCGTCTTCGGGGTCGTGGCGATCACGTTCACCGCCGAGCGGCAGCGGCTCGGCGATCTCTTCGCGGGGACCTGGGTCGTGCGCGCCGCTACGACGGCGGCGCCCCCGTGGGGGGCGGTCCACCCGCCTTCGTCGGGGCCGGGGCCGGGCCGGTCCGCGTGAGCGGGATCGCGATCGACGAGACGTTCGCGTCGCGTCCCTCGCGGTTCACCAGGCGCTCGGTCGTGATCGTGATCCGACCGATCTCGACCTGACCCTCGAGGAAGCGCCGTCGCACGACCTCGACCACGTCGACCGCCTTTCCGATCGCGTTCCCGCGCGCCTTGACCACGACCGGACCGGTCCCGCTGTTCAGCTGGGTCACGACCTGGAAGACGTAGGTCATGGTCGGTTTCAGGCCGATGAAGACCGTGGAGCCGTCGTACGGAGTGGTGCCGGCCATCGCCCGACCCACGCTCCACCTCTACACAAGCCTTTTTGGTCGCGCGGCGACGTACCCTCCGCCCGAGGCGCATGACGTTCGCAAAGGTTATCGCTCGGCCCCCGTACGCGCGGGCGGCGTGCAGGGGTGGCCCAGCTTGGTCAAAGGCGCCAGGTTGAGGTCCTGGTCTCGTAGGAGTTCGTGAGTTCAAATCTCACCCCCTGCATCTCTCTCTTCGAAGGGTACGTGCCGACGTGACCGAGAATGAGATCTGCCCGCATTGCGGCGCGGTGATCGCCGCGGGCCTTCTGGTCTGCCCCGCCTGCCAGCGGCCGCTTCGGGAGGAGGAGGTGCGCGAAGCCCCGACGGGCGTCTCGACGGCGGCGTCGTCGGCGCGGGGACGCGAGCGCCCCGTGCGCCGTCCGGTCCCCGCCTCCGCGAACCCGTTCGCCTCCGAGCTCACGCGACGGCTGAACCGTCTCGCACAGTGGGCGGAGGGCGTGCAGCCGCTCGGCGTCGAGCTCCCCCGGCTCCCGGCCTGGGCCGAGGACGCGGCCCGGACGGCGCCCCGCCCCGAGCCGTGGGCCGAGGTCGTCCGGGGCATCGAGCGGATCGCCCAGAAGCGGATCGCCGCCGCCTTCGAGGAGTGGGAGAAGCGGGAGAAGGCCCGCCTCACTCGCCTCGAGGCCTACAGCGTCGACAGCCGCCTCGAGCGCGAGCAGATCGAGGAGGTCCTCCACTCCGCCCGCACCGGCGACATCCCGCAGGCCCTCGCGACGTTCCAGCAGGTCGATCGGGTCGTGGCCCTGAAGGAGCGGCATCTCGACCAGGCCCGGGAGGAGCTCGAGCGCGTGATCTCGCTCCTGAAGGACATGCAGGCGCTCGGGGTCGAGGTCCCTCAGGATCCGGCCGAGATCGCCGACGACCTCGAGAGCGAGCTCCGGGCGGGGAAGCTCGCCTCCCTCAAGCAGCAGATCCGCGCCCTCCGGCTCCAGGCGGTGAACCGTCTCAAGGCGGGCCTGCCGAAGTACATCGCCCAGTACGGTGATTACCTCCTCGATGAGCGCACGCACGGGGTGGCGACCGAGCTCGAGGCGGTCGAGCTCGCGCGCGGGGCGCGGGAGTTCTTCCGGGGCCGGCCCGAGGAAGGGCTCCGCCGCCTGCACGCGCTGCAGCAGCGCCACGGCTCGCCGCCGAACCGATCGGGCCGGGCCTCGACCGCCCGGACGCACTGAGCGCGCGGGCCGCCGCTAGAGGATCCGCTCGAACAGCTGGACGTCCTCGTTCCACTGGTGCTTGCGGAGGAGGCCGCACTGGTCGAAGCCGAGGTGGCGGAACAGCGCGGTCGCCGCGCTGAAGCGCGCAAGCACATCGGTCCAGACCTCGGGGGCGTTGGCGCGCTTCGCCCAGTCGATGGCCGCCGCGATCAGCGCGGAGGCGATCCGCTGCCGGCGGACCTCGGGGTCGACCACGAGGTGGACCAGGTGGACGCTCCCGTCCTCGAGGGCGCATCCGATCGCGCCGACCACGCGGCCGTCCTTGCGGGCGGCGAAGTAGGTGACCCCCTCCATCCAGCTCGTGAACTCGAGCGGGGTCGGCTGCCAGGACTTGACGAGCGGCGCGGGCAGTCCCGTCTGCTCGGCCTCCCAGACCTTCTTGTAGAGCCCGCAGACCGCCGGGACGTCCTGCGCGTTGATCCGCTCGACGACGACCGCGCCGGACGGCTTCGGGGCCGGGGCGGATGCGGCGGCCATGGGACGGTCGGTCCCCCGTTCCGATCGGTGCTCCTCAGCCACTTGCGAAACTCCGGTGCGGGGTCCGTCGGCGCCGACACCCATGCTCGGTATTGAACCTTGCCCATTCGACCGGAGCTCCCGCGCTCACGGCGTGTGCCGGGACGGAGTGCGGGGGAACGGCGTGGTGTCGCGGATGTGCTCCCGGCGGAGGATCCAGCGCAGGACCCGCTCGACCCCGAGCCCGAAGCCCGCGTGCGGAACGCTGCCGTGCCGGCGCAGGTCGAGGTACCAGTCGTACTCGCGCGGGTCGGCCCCGGTCTCGCGCAGCCGCGCGGTGAGCCGGTCGACGTCGGTGTCGCGGCAGGAGGCGCCGACGATCTCGCCGTACCCCTCGGGCGCGAGAAGGTCGGCGGCCTCGACGGTGCGCCGGTCGTCCGACGTCGGGAGCATGTAGAACGCCTTCAGCTCGCGCGGAAAATGCGTGACGAAGATCGGGGTCTGCGCCTCGAGGGTGAGCGCCCGCTCCTCCGCGGTCCCGAGGTCCGCGCCCCACTGGACCGGCAGGCCCTTGCGGGAGAGCGTGTCGATCGCCTCGGCGTAGCGGAGCCGGGGGAACGGGGCCGCGAGCGCCCGGAGCTCCTCGGGAGGGCGGCCTAGGGCCGCGAGCTCGGTCGGTCGGCGCTCCGCGAGGGCGTGCGCGACGTGCACGACCATCCGCTCGATGAAGTCGAGGAGTCCTTCGAGGTCGGTCCAGGCGAGCTCGGCCTCGAGGTGGAGATACTCGGTGAGGTGCCGGGAGGTCCGCGACTTCTCCGCACGGAACGACGGCGTCAGCGCGTAGACCCGCTCGTTCGGGAAAAGCAGGGCTTCCAGGTACAGCTGGGCGGTCTGGGACAGATACGCCGGGCGGCCGAAGTAGTCGAAACGGAACGCCTCCGCCCCGCCCTCCGCCGCGTTCCCCGATAGGACCGGCGGGGTCACCTCGAGAACGGACTCCCGGTCGAAGAACTCCCGGAACGCCCGCAACATCTCGGCCTTCACCCGGAACGTCGCGACATGCTCCTGGGACCGGATCGCGAGATGCCGCTTGTCCAACCGGAACTCCTCGGTCTGGTCGGCAAAGATCGGGAACGGCGCCCCCGCATCGATCACGGTGATGCGGCTCGCCCGGACCTCGCGTCCCCCCGGCGAGCGGGGGTCGGCTGCGACCGTCCCCTCCACCGCCACGGCGCCCTCGACCTGGACATGCTCAGCGGCGTCGAAGGCGTCCGTCCCGAGGACGTCCCGCTTCCCGGTCACCTGGACCGTGCCGGTGCGGTCGCGCAGGAGGAGGAACAGGATGCCGCCCGAGGAGCGGGAGCGCAGGACCCAGCCGCGCAGCTGGACAGGGCGGCCGATCGAATCCGGGGCGAACGCCCGCTCGACCGCATCGAAGACGGGTCCGCTCATTGGTACTCCCGCCACTTGTGCCCGCACTTCGTGCACTCGAAGATCCGGGTCTCGGGCTCGTCCGAGCCGCGGGTCTGCCGCAGGACCCAGTACGCCTCCCCGTTGCCGCACTTCGGACAGGTCTCCTCCGCCTTGGGGAGCGTCGCGACCTTGGTCTCGACGACGTCCATCGTACGCTGGGTCGCGGCGGCGTGCAGGATGGCGGTCCCCGCCCCGAGCGGTACCTTCGCGCCGCAGGCGGCGCAGCGCCAGACCCCCGCGGCCTTGTCCGGCCGCATGAGTCGCTTGCACTTGGGACAGAACTGCACGGCTCCTCTCTACCGGGGGGTGGCTATTTGACGATTAGCGCGCGGGGGAGCTCAGCAGCCGCTCCGGGGCCCCGTGGCTCGCCGGCGGGGCATCGGGCGAAGCGACGCTGAGGGGGAGCGGGGAGGGACGGGCGCCCGGAGCCCGGAGCCGCCGGATGTGCTCCCAGCGGCGGGCGAGGTCCTCCTTCGTTCCGATGTCGTGCCGCAGGTAGTAGTCGCCCTTGACGTACCGGAGCGCGGACTCGACGCGCGCGCCGGCTTCGTGGATCGCGCTCGCCTCGCCGACGAGGGCGATGCCGCGCGAGCTCGTGAAGCGGACCTGGCCCGGACCGGCGGCGTCGACGCTCCCATAGACCACGTGGACGCCGGTCGCCTCGATCGCTGGCGCATCCAGCGTGAGCACCCCGCCCGCGCGGGGGTGGTCGCCGTAGCCGGGCGGAACGAGGTACTTGACGACCGTGGCCCGCTGGCGGAAGTTGAGGAGGCTCGGGTCGACGTGGCCGGTCGCCACGCCCGCGAGCAGCTCCGCGAAGTCCCCCTCCTCATAGAGGGTGAGCGCGTTCACGCCCTCCGGATCGCCGAACCGCGCGTTGAACTCGAGCAGGACGGGGCCGCCCGCGGTCAGCATGAACCCGCCGTAGAGGATCCCGCGGTACGAGAGGCGCTCCGCCCGGAGGGCTTCGACCGTCCCCCGGAGGATCTCGAGCGCCCGGTCCCGATCCGCTGCGGGAAGGAACGGGAGGAGGTGGTCCCGCTGGGAGTAGGCCCCCATGCCACCGGTGTTGCCCCCGTGGTCCCCTTCGAGCGCCCGCTTGAAATCCTGGACCGCCGGCATCGGGTAGATGCCCGAGTCGGTCACGAACGCCATCTGGCTGAACTCCTCCCCTTCGAGCTTCTCCTCGAGGAGGACGCGCGTTCCCTGCAGGAGGAGCGACTTCGCGTACATCGCCCCGTCCTTCGCTTCGGTGAAGTCCGAGCCCTGCACCCAGACGCCCTTGCCCGAGGTGAGGCCGCTCGGCTTCACGACGAACGGGCCGGCGAAGCCGGCCGCCGCCCGGTCCGCCTCTTCGACGGAGGCGGGAGCGACCCACTTTGGCTGGCCGGGGATCCGATGGCGGGCGAGCAGCTCGCGGCAGAAGAGCTTCGAGGCTTCGATCTGCGCCGCGGCACGGTCCGGCCCGACCGTCGGGATCTCCGCCGCTCGAAGGGCGTCCGCGACCCCGGCCGCGAGCGACGCCTCGGGACCGATGACGGCCACGTCGACCCGCTCGGCCCGGGCCAGCGCCACGATCCGGGCCGGGTCGGTGGGGTCGAGCCGGGTGGAGCGCACCGCCAGGCGGTCGAGCCCCGGGTTCGCGTTCGCGCTCCCGACCACGATCTCGGCCTCGGACAGCTCGAGCGCCCGCGCGATCGCGTGCTCCCGGGCGCCGCCGCCGACGACGAGGAACCTCATGGGAGAGCGAGAGGAGCCGAGGCGGGTTATATGGCCGTCGGCCCCCGGGGCCCGAGGGCGGGCGGGGACCCGTCCGGTCCCGCCACCCTTAAGAAGAGACCGCCAGTGGGCGGTCTCCCGGTTCTGCCGATGGATCTTCGAGTCGTCGAGAAGGAGCACGACCTATTGCGGGTCGAATTCCCGCGGGGCGAGGAGACGGTCCTCATTCCCCTGGTCGAAGCGCTGCAGAAGGAAGAGAAGGTCGTCGAGGCGCGCTACTACCTCGGCCACCCGTACCTCGAGCGCCCGACGCTGCTTCTCAAGACCAAGGGCGAGAAGCCCCAGCAGGTGCTGAAGCGCGTGCTGAAGGACCTCACCGACCTCTACGGGGATCTCCTGACGGACTTCGAGAAGAAGGCCGACAAGGTCAAGGCGTAGGGGGGTCGGATGCTCAAGGAGTGCGCCCAGCACGGGTACTTCCGGGCCGAGTCCTGCCCGGTCTGCGGGCAACCCGGGCGGTTCTTGATGAACGACCGGGAGCTCGACCATCTCGGCCGCGTGATGACGGGGATCCTGCGGCACTTCCCCGACCGCTATCAGCTCACGATCGACCCCCAGGGATGGGTGTCGCTCCCGCAGATGGTCCGCGCGATCTCGGTCAAGCACCCCGCCTACCACTGGCTGCGGGCGCAGCACCTGGTCGCGATCGCCGAAACCGACGCGAAGGGCCGCTATGAGGTCAAGGACGATCGGGTCCGCGCGACGTACGGCCACACCCTCGAGGTCGAACCCGACCTCCCGACCGACAACATCCCGGACCAGCTGTACTACCCCGTGACCGCCGAAGAGGCGGGGATCGTCCTCGAGGTCGGACTGAAACCGTCCGACCGCAAGAAGGTCCATCTGTCGAAGACCGCGGAGGATGCGCGTTCCGCGGGATCGGTCCGCACGCCGGACCCGATCGTTCTCGAGGTCGACGCGAAGCGGGCCCGGGAGAACGGGCTCGTGATCCGCCGGGCGGGCAAGACCGTCTACGTCGTGGACCAGGTCCCGGCGGAGTACCTGTCGCGCCCGGACCTACCGCCCGCCGCCGAGCCGTCGTCGTAGGCGGCGCGCCGTCGCCCTACGCGAACCCGCTGATCGCGACGTTCGACTCGTACTGGGTCGTGATGTAGACCGCGACCCGCAGGTGGGTCGAGGGAGGGTACGGGTTCTCGAAGACGAAGTAGTAGGTCCCGGTCACGACCGGCGAGAAGATGATCCGGCCGGCGTCCGTGGGCGAGACCGACCACTTGGGCGTCGGCGCGGAACCGTTGACGAACGCGTTCCACTCGCTCGTGTTGTAGACGGCGAGGCCGATGTTCGTGCCGGCCGGCTGTACCGAGGAGAAGTTCCCTAGGACATAGTCCCCGCCGGTGATCGCCCCCGAGAGGACCGAGAAGTTGCCGGCGCCGATCTCCCACGTCCCCGCCGTGTCGAGCGGATCGCCGGTCAGCGCGGGCGGTCCTTGGATGACCGCGCTCACGATCGCGTAGGTGAGGCCCACTACCACCACCAGCACGATGAGCGAGCGGAAGTAGCCGGTCAACCGGATCCGACGCCGGACCGCCGGGGGCGCGACCGGGATCTCCGCGGCCGCGAGCGGCTGACCCGCCCCGCAGATGGGACACTGGTCCGCCCCGGTCGGCACGGCCACGCCGCAGAACCGGCAGGCGCCCCAGGCGCCGCGGGAAGTGCGGGGTTCCGTAGCGGCCATCGAGCCTCGGGCGGAAGCCGAGCGGGCACCTTTTGATGTTTCGTACGAACCGGTGAGGTCTCGGAAGCCCGTCGTCACCCTTTCCGCCGGCCCGCGCCGAGCTGGAGGAGGACGTTCTTCTCGCGCGTATAGGCGCGGATCGCCGCCTGGCCCTGCTCCGCGCCGACCCCGCTCGCTTTCACCCCGGCGAACGGAGATTGCGGGAACGTGAGCGGCGCCTCGTTCACCACGACCATCCCGCATTCGAGACGGCGCGCGAAGCTGTGCGCCGTCACGAGGTCGCGGGTCCAGACCGTGCCGAGGAGGCCGTACTCCGAGTCGTTCGCGAGCCCGAGCGCCTCTTCCGGATCGGAGAAGGGCAGCACCGCGAGGACCGGACCGAAGATCTCCTCGCGAAGCGCGCGGGACGTCGAGGGGACCTCGGCGAGGACCGTGGGCCGGACGAAGTTCCCCGCGGCGAGGGTTGGCTCCGTCGCGCGGAGTCCGCCCGTGACGACCCGGGCCCCGTCGTTCCGGGCCTCGTCTACGAATCCGAGGACGCGCTCGACCTGCTCCGGGGAGACGAGCGGCCCCATCTCCACCCCGTCCGCCGTGCCGGGGCCGAGCCGCAGCCCCTCCGCGATCGCCCGCACGCGGTCGAGGAGGGGCCCGCGCACGCTCTCGTGGACGATCAGTCGGGAAGCGGCCCAGCACATCTGGCCGGCGTTCTGGAAGATCCCGTAGCCGATCCCCTTCGCTGCCCGGTCGAGATCGGCGTCCGGGAAGACCACCACCGGGCCCTTCCCCCCGAGCTCGAGCGTGGCGGGCCGGAGGCGGGCGGCGGCGAGCTCCGCGATCCGTCGACCGACCGCACCGCTTCCGGTGAACGTCACGGACCGGCAGCGCGGGTCGGCGATCAGCGCCTCCCCGACCTCGCCGCCGCTCCCAGGGACGACGTTGAGAATTCCGTCCGGGACCCCGGCCTCGTGGGCGAGCCGGGCGAACGCGACCGCGGTCGCCGGGGTCAGGCTCGCGGGCTTCAGCACGACCGCGTTCCCCGCCGCGAGCGCCGGGGCGACGGATCGGACCGCGAGGAGGAGAGGGTAGTTCCACGGCGCGATGTGGACGGTCACCCCGAGCGGCTCGCGCAGCGTATAGTCGAGCCGAGAACCCGGCACGGGGATCGTCGTCCCCTCGACCTTGTCCGCGAGCCCGGCGAAGTACTCGAGCGTCCGCACGACGTACTGGATGTCGCCGCGGGATTCGCGGAGCGGCTTGCCCATGTTCTGGGTCTCCAGCCGGGCGAAGGCCTCCAGACGGGTCTCGAGGAGGGTCGCGAGGCGGACGAGCGCCTTCCCTCGGCGGGCGCCGTCGTCGGCCGCCCAGCCGGATTCGCGGAACGCGCGGTCGGCGACCTCCATCGCGGCCCGGGCGTCGTCCTTCGACCCGACCGCTACCTGGGCGAACGGTCGATTGGTCGCGGGGTCGAGAAGCTCGGAGCGCGCTCCCCGGGTTCCCGGGACGTCCTGGCCACCGATGTACAGTTCGTACGGAGATCCCTCGGCCGTCGCCATGCGGACCGGCCAGCACCGGCCGGCCTCTTAGCGGTTCGTGAGGGCAGCCGTACCGGTTCGGGACGCCAGAATCGGGCGCTCGGGGTCACCGTCGGAGGGGGTACGTCCGTCCCTTCCAGGCCACCGGCCGACGCCGAAGCCCGCGAGCGAGCGATGTCCCCACGAGCCCGAGGTAGTACGCGACCGCCACCGGGAAGAGCAACCCGTAGACGCCGGGAGCCCCGACGGCCCGCGCGAAGGCGTAGTGCTTGCCGAAGAGCGCGACATAGACGAACGCCCCGAGCGCGGCCAGGGGGAGGTTCCCGACGACCAGGGCGAACGGCAACAGCCCGAGCGGCAGCAGGAACAGGCCCGCCAGAGCGACCAGGAAGCTCGTCTGGCGGGCGAGGGAGTACTCCGTCCCATGGATGTTCTTGAGAAGTCCCTCGAACATCTCCGCCCGGTCCCGATACATTCGGGTCACGGCCAGCTGGGGGGTCCAGGCGATCCGTAGGCGACGCCCCGCGGCACGGTAGCGTTTCGCGATCGCCACATCCTCGAGCACGATCGACCGGACCGCCGCATGCCCGCCGAGCGCGAAGTACGTCGCGCGCGGCGTCAACCAGTACTGCCCGTTCGCCATCGCGGCGCGGGAACGATCGCGGTTCATCCGGGGCGCGCGCAGGTAGGTAAGGACCATCTGGACGTAGAAGGGGAGCACCACCCGCTCCCAGAACCCGACCATCTCGATGCGCGGCGCGATGGTGGCGAGGTCGGCCCCTTCTCGCACCGCCCAGTCCACCGTGGTCCGGATCGTCGATGAGTGGAGGCGGACGTCGGCGTCGAGGAAGAGTAACCAGTCGCCCGAGGCCGCGTTCGCGCCGTTCCAGCAGGCCCAGCTCTTGCCGATCCACCCCTCCGGGAGCGGGGGCGGATGGAGGCACCGGACCCGAGGGGCCCGCGCCCCGATGACCTCGACCGTGCGATCGGTCGATCCGTCCTCGACGACCAGGACCTCGAGCTCAGGGTAGTCCTGGGCGAGGAGCGCATCGAGCGTCGCCGGTAGCTCCTCTGCCTCGTTGCGGGCCGCGATGATCACGGTCACCCGCGGTCGCGGGGGACCCGAGGGGGTGGGAGGGGTGGGGTCCAGCCGGGCCATCTCCTCGGCGAAGAGGATCGCCACGCCCTGGAACAGCAGGACCCCGACCGTCGCTCCGACCAGTAGCGCGACGACCGCGAGGTCGAGCATCGTTCGGCGAGGACCGTTCCTAATAAAGCCGTGGCCGCTCGGAGGGGGTGGGCGAGGAACGGATGGCGACCGTGGAACATCCGCGGATCCGCCCGGGCACGCTCGAGGACCGGGTCTATCAGGCCGAGATCGCGCGGGCGGCGATCGACCACAACACCCTGGTCGTACTCCCCACGGGGCTCGGCAAGACCTCGATCGCGCTCCGGGTGATCGCGGAGTCGTTGCTCCGCCGGCCCACCGAATCGATTCTCTTCCTCGCACCGACCCGACCGCTGGTCGTCCAGCATGCGCGCAGCGTCGCGAAGACCCTGTTCGCGCCGGAGCCGCTCGTGCTCACCGGGGCGATCCCTCCGGAGCGGAGGGCCCACCTCATGCACCCGCCCCAGGTCGTGGTCGCCACCCCCCAGGTCGTGGCGAACGATCTCGCGGAAGGCCAGTTCCCGCTCGACACCTTCTCGCTTCTGGTCCTGGACGAGGCCCACCGGGCGGTCGGGGACTACCCCTACGTGGCGATCGGACGGGCGAACCGGACCGGACCGAAGGCCCGGATCCTCGCGATGACCGCGTCGCCGGGAGGGAGCCTCGCACGGATCCGCGAGGTGTGGGCGAACCTCGCGATCGAGCGGTTCGAGTACCGGACCGACCAGAGCCCCGACGTCCTCCCGTACGTCCACGGGATCGGCGTGGAGACCGTAACCGTCCCAGTGCCGCCCGAAGTGCGGCACCTCGCGATCCTCCTGCGGGCGGCCGTGGAGCGCCAGGTGCAGACCCTGCGGTCCCTCGACCTCCTCGCCGGCGCGGAAGGGAACCGACGCACGCTCATCGATCTCGGGGCGCGGCTTCACCGACAGATCTCGGTCGAGCGAAACGCGAGCGGTAGCGGGAACGGCATCCTCTGGAAGGCCGTGACCGCGCAGGCCGCGGCGATGAAGGGGCTGCATGCGCTCGAGCTGATCGAGAGTCAGGGGGTCGACGCGCTGCGGGAGTATTTTCTCCGGCAGGTCCCGGGGGAAGGCGGTCGCTGGACCCCGGCGCTGCGGGCCTTCCTCGGGGACCCCGACGTCGAAGAGGTGCGACGTCGGCTCGGGGAGCTCACGGTCGAGCACCCGAAGATCGCGACCGCGGTGGACGTCGTCCGGCGGGAGCTGTCCGGGAACCCGGGGGCCCGGGTGATCGTGTTCAGCCAGTATCGCGACACCGTCGATCGGCTCGTCGCCGAGCTCGAGAAGTCCGGGGGAGAGGTCCGGCCCGCTCGCTTCGTCGGCCAGGCGACCCACGGACGCGATCTCGGACTCTCGCAACGGGAGCAGGTCGGCATCCTCGACCAGTTCCGCCGGGGGGAGCGGAACTGCCTCGTCGCCACCTCGGTCGCCGAGGAGGGGCTCGACATCCCGGCCACCGACCTGGTCGTCTTCTACGAACCGATCCCTGACGTGATCCGCACGATCCAGCGGCGAGGCCGGACCGGCCGGGCACGGACCGGCCGGGCGGTCGTGCTCGTCGCGGACGGCACGCGCGACGTGAGCCTCCACCGGGCCGCCCATGCGCGAGAGCGACGGATGCACGAGATGCTCGAACGGGTCCAGGCCGAGGTCGGTCGGGGCGCGGCCCCGCCCCCGCCGGAGCCGAAGCGGGTGCAGCGGATCTTGACCGAGTTCGACTGACCGGCCCGCCTAGCGACCCGTGCTGCCGAAGCCGCCGTTGCGCGACGCGAGCGGGGAGACCCGGCCCGGCCGGAACGCCGCGGGAAGGTCCTCGACCAGCCGCACCTGCCCGATGCGGTCCCCCACCTCGATCCGGTACCGCCCCTCGAAGAGATAGGTCAGCGGGACCCGGACTTCGCCCGAGTAGTCCCGGTCGATCGTGCCCGGGGCGTTGGCCATGAGGACCCCGCGCGAACCGAGCCCGCTGCGCGGACGGACCTCAAGGAACGTGCCCGGGGGACAGCGCATCCGTAGGCCGGTGCGCACGAGCGTGACACGGCCGCGCTCGAGATCGACCGCTTCGGCGGCCGCGAGGTCGAAGCAGGCCGACCCCTCGGTCGCGCGGGCCGGGAGCGGGACCTCCGGCGCGCCGTCGACACGTTCGACGAGAACGGTGCGCGGGCGACGGGCCACGACCGTCCCGAGGCGGCCGGTCTCTTTACGGTTCCCGCGCGGGAAGCTCGGCCGGATCCGGGGTGCCTCCCTCGGTCGAGAGCCACCGGCCGACCAACCGACCCTCGGCCCGACGGAGCACTTTGCCGTACGCCGGGGCGCTGCGCCCGGAGCCCCGCGCGAGCCGGGTCAGGGTGATGCGACGCGGGACCGCGTAATAGCCGAGCACCCAGGCGCGGGCGACGAGCCGGGCCTGGAGCGCGGTGAGACCCACGGACGACTCCTCGGGGACCTGGGGCCGGCCCGAGGCCCGTAGGACGCGGTAGGGGAACTCCTCGCGGTCGAGGCGCTTCAGGACGCGCCGCAGCGCCCGTTCGTCCCCGTGGAAGGAAGCCACCACCTTCTCGGCGGAGAGCCGGAACGGGGCCGTAGGGGAGATCTCTCCCCCCGCGAGCGACAGCCAGCGACGCAGGCGCTCCGGGTTCCGCTGGCGGACGAGCAGGATATAGTCGCGGGTGCGGGGCCGGCGCTCGACCAGCTCGAAGCTCTCGAGGCCGTAGATCGCCCGGATGCGCCGGGACTCCCGTTCCAGCTCCGCCGCGCTGCGCAGCGGTCCCCGGCGGCGCACCCGAAGGAGCTGGAGGCGCCAACCCTGCTCAAGGCGAAGGGTCTCGAGGAGCTCGACCTCCTCGTACTTCTCGAAGAGGCCCGGCGGGATGACGCCGAGCAGGGTGAGGTCCTCGGTACGGAACTCGAGCGTGACCGATTGCATCGTGCCGCCCGGCGAGTCGGGGTTCCGATATGAACCTTCGCGTCGCCCGCGGCGGGCTTAATATGCCGGACGGCTCGCGGACGGCGTGACGTTCCGATCGCTCGGGGAGTTCCTCGAGGAGCTCGAGCGGCGCGGGGATCTCGCCCGCGTGCGCGCCCCGGTCTCCCGGGACCTCGAGATCACCGAAGTGACGCAGCGGGTGCTCCGCGCCGACGGCCCTGCGCTCCTGTTCGAGAACGTTCCGGGCGCGACGATGCCCGTGGTGACGAACCTCCTCGGCTCGCCCCGGCGGATCGCCCTCGCCCTCGGGGAGGAGTCGATCGAAGAGGTCGCCGAGCGGATCGGACGCCTCGTGCATCTGCGGCCCCCGGCGGGGATCCTCGGCGCGATGCGCGACCTCTCGGGCACGATCGAGGCCCTGTCGACCCTGCGCGCGCTCGCCCCGAAACGCGTCCGCTCGGCGCCGTGCCAAGAGGTCGAGGAGACGGCCGTCGACCTCGACCGTCTGCCGATCTTGAAGTGCTGGCCGCACGACGCGGGTCGGACCGTGACGTTCCCGGTCGTCATCACGAAGGACCCCGAGACCGGCGAACAGCACACGGGGATCTATCGGCTCCAGCAGTACGGCCGCGACACGCTCGGGATGCACGTGCAGATCCACCGGATTGGCGCGTCGAACTACCGCAAGTGGAGCGCCCGCGGCGAGAAGATGCCCGTGGCCGCGGTCATCGGCGCCGACCCCGCCACGGTCTTCTCCGGCCTTGCGCCGGTCCCGGAAGGGATCTCGAACTTCGTCTTCGCCGGCTTCCTGCGCGCGGAGCCGCTCGAGCTCGTCCCCGCGCGGTCGGTCGACCTCGAGGTCCCTGCCCAAGCGGAGATCGTGCTCGAGGGGTACGTCGACCCGACCGAGCGGGCGGTGGAAGGGCCGTTCGGGGACCACACCGGCTACTACTCGGCCCCCGAACCGTTCCCGGTCTTCCACGTCACGCGCGTCACGCGCCGCGCGCGGGCCGTCTACCTCACGACCGTCTCGGGGAAGCCCCCGACGGAGGACGCGATCCTCGGCAAGGCCGTCGAGCGGGTGTTCCTGCCGGTGATCCGCCTCGTCCTCCCGGAGCTCGTCGACATGGACCTCCCGCTCGAGGGGCTCTTCATCAACGTCGCGATCGTGTCGATCCGGAAGACCTACCCCGACCATCCCCGCAAGGTCATGCACGCCCTGTGGGGGCTCGGCCAGCTCATGTTCGTCCGCTACCTCGTGGTGGTCGACGAGGACGTGAACGTTCACGACCGCGCGGAGGTCCTCTACCGCGTGGGTCTGCAGGCCGACCCGGAGCGGGACCTCGAGTTCGCCCACGGGCCGGTCGACCAGCTCTCGATCTCGAACCCCGTCCCGAACCTCGGGGCGAAGGTCGGCATCGACGCGACCCGCAAGCGGCCCGAGGACGGCTTTCCCCGCCCCTGGCCGGAAGAGATCCGCTCCGACCCCGACGCCGTCCGGGCCGCGGCGCGGATCGTCGCCGAGGACCCGGTGTTGGCCCGTCTCTTCCCCCGACCGCGCTCGTGAACGAGACCGACGGCGCCCCCCGGGGCTCGGTGCGCGAGCTCGGCCGGTTCCTCGAGATCCAGAACCTCGGCCTCAACCTCCCGTTCGCGCTCGCGTTCCTGTTCCTGGCCGCGCGCGGGATCCCCTCGCTCCTGACCGTCGGGCTGGTCGTCGTCGCGTTCGTGGCGGCGCGGAACGCCGGCCACAGCTTCAACCGCTGGGTCGACCGATATCAGGACGCCGCGAACCCCCGGACCCGGGACCGGGCCCTGGCGGCCGGCCGCCTCTCGGGCCGCTTCGCCCTCGCGGTCTGTGCGGCGAACGCCGCGGTGCTCCTTGGGGCGGCGTACCTGCTGAACCCGCTCGCGTTCGTGCTCGCCCCCCTCGCCCTTGCGCTCGTGCTCGGGTACAGCTACACGAAGCGCGTGACGGCGTTCACGACGGCCTTCCTCGGCGTCGTGGAAGCGGTCACGCCGGCGGCCGTGTACATCGCCGTCACCGGCACCCTGCCTCCGGTCGTCCTCTTCGCGGTCGGCGGTCTCCTCGCCTGGGGCACCGCGTTCGAGACGATCCACAGTCTCGGCGACCTCGAGAGCGACCGGGCCCTCGGCCTCTTCTCGCTGCCCCGCCGTCTGGGCATTCGGGCGTCCGTGCGGCTCGTCTCCGTGCTCCACGGGGTCGCGCTTGCGCTGCTCGCCGTCTTCGGGCTCGCGCTGGGGCTATCGATCCCGTACTTCGCGGGGCTCGTCGGAATGGCCGCGATCTCGGTGTTCAACGACCGGGCCCTGGCCCGGCGCCCCACCGCGACGCGGGTGCCGTTCGAGCGTCACTTCGCGCTCGGCGCGCTCTACCTCGCCGGTGCCCTCCTCGCCCTGTTCGTGCCGTTCGGACCCGGGTGACCACCGAGCGAGCCGGGCCGCCGGCGGGCGCCGGGGGCGATACGTAAAAACCCTCAGGGGACGTGGCGGCCGCGAGCCCATGCCCCAAGTGATGATCGGCCTGTCGGCCCGTGACTATCGAACGACGAACGAGGTCTGGCGTCTCGCGAAGCGCACGCTCAACCCCGCGGTCCGCCGACGCATTGGCTGGCGCGGGCGGTCGAGCTTCCTCCGCGAGCTGATCCTCTTCGGGTTCGAGAAGGCGAGCGCGGACCCCGCGGGCTTCCTGCGGGAGGTGCGGGAGACGCACGACCCCCTGTTCGGGAAGCGGGGGCGCTCCGAAGCCGGGGCCGAGCGACGGGAGGCGATGATCCCTCACTGGGAATCGGCGTTCCCGACCGTCAGCCCCGCGGCACCGAACCGACGCCGCGCGGGGCGAACCCCGCCCTCCGAGTAGGGACCGCCAGCTGAGCGCCGGCGGCGAGGACGACCATGACACGACACGTCGAGCGGCTCGATGGGCTCGCCCTCGGCGGCTCGGCGCAGGCCGGCCCGCTCTCGCTCGCGCTCCCCGCGCTCATCGAAAGCGACGCGGGGCCATCGACCGGCCACGACCTGACCCTCGCCCACGCTCCCGGTCCGGTCGGGGCTCGGCGACTCGGGCTCTCGCGGGACGCGGCGACGTGGGAGCTCCGCTTTCCGGTGCTCGCCCCCGAGGTCGCGGGGACGGAGACCGGGGTCCACGCGATCGGGGAGCGCGCGGTCCTGCTCCATTACCCGTTCGATACCGCGAAGGCCGCGGCCCTTCGGGCCGAGCGGCCGGACCTCGTCGTCCTCGGGAACGCGCGGACGCTCTGGGCCGAGGGAGCGCCGTTCGTGGCGGCGGTGGCCACGCTCCGCCGGGCGGTCGGTGCCCGTCCCGTCCTATGGGCTCCGCGGGTCGCGCTGCCGCACCGGGTCCCGTTCCTCGTGTACGTGGGGGTCGACCTGGTCGACTCGACCGAAGGACTCCTGGCCGCCGCGCGGGGCGAGTTCTACGAACCGACCCTCGGGCGGGGCGACCGCGACAGCGTCCGACAGGAGCACGCCTGTGACTGCACGGCCTGCCGGGCCGATCCCCCCGGACCGCTCGCCGACCACACACGGGCCATGTACCGGCGCGCGATCTCCGAGACGCGGGCCGCCCTGAGGGGCCATCGCCTGCGCGAGCTCGTCGAAGCCCGGCTCACGGCCGAGCCCGCGCTCGCCGAGATGCTTCGCTACGCGGACCGGGACCTCGCCCCGCTCTTCGAGGAACGGACGGTCGTCACCGGGGGCGTTTCTCGGACCTATGTCACGGCCGAGTCGCTGCGCCGGCCCGAGATGCTTCGCTTCCGCGCCCGGCTCCTGGAACGCTACCGGCCCCCGCCCTCGAAGTCGGTGCTCCTTCTCGTACCCTGCTCCAAGACCAAGCCGTACCGGTTCTCCCGGTCCCATCGCCGGTTCGCCGCCGCGCTCGAGGGGCTTCCGGGCCTCGAGCGGGTCCACGTGGTGTCCGTGAGCTCCCCGATCGGCCTCGTCCCGCGGGAGCTCGAGGACGTCTACCCGGCCCGCCAGTACGACATCCCCGTCACGGGGGACTGGTCCGAGACGGAGCGCGCGGCCGTGACCGCGGCTCTTGACCACCTCCTTCGCACCGGCCAGTACCGCTCGGTGGTCGTTCACCTCGATCCCGAGGAGTACCGTTTCGTGTACGACCGGCTCGCCGGGGACCGCCCGATCCGGGCGAGCCTGGCCGACGACCGCACCACCTCGACGGCGGCGCTCGCCGCCCTCCGGACCGAGGTCGCCCGGGCGCTTGAGGGAGCGCCCTCCGTCAGCGGGGGCCCGCTCGCGGTCGTGCGGGAGGAGCTCCACGAGCTCGCGAGCGTGCAGTTCGGGCGGGCGGCCGCCGAGCGGCTGTTCCGACCGCCCGTGCGGCTCGCCGGCCGCCCCTGGTTCCAGCGACTCACCGACGGCAAGGTCGACCTCGCCACGGTCCGCGAGGAACGGGGACTCTTCCACCTCACGCTCGCCGGCGCGCGCAAGATCGGTCCCCCGTTCCCGCTGGCGATCGAAGTCGACCCGACGCTCCCCCTGACCGGCGATCTCTTCGTACCCGGGGTCCGCTCGGCGGACCCGACGATCCGTTCCGGCGACTCCGTCGTGCTCCTCCGGGCGGGAGCGCTGGCGGCGGTCGGAGAGGCCGTGCTGCCCGGCCCGCTCCTGACCGACCTCGAGCGTGGGCTCGCGGTACGGGTCCGGCACCGAGAACACCGAGCGACCGATATCCCCATGACGGAGGGGGAGCCTCCCTCGGAGCACGGGCCGGTAGTCTAGCGGTGAAGATGCCGCGCTTACAACGCGGAGATCGACGGTTCGAATCCGTCCCGGCCCATACCGCCCGGGGGGTAGTACCAATTCGCCGATTCTTGCACTACCCTATTTAAGCCCGCGAGCCTCCAGCGACCGGGCGGGAGCGACCTTGAGGATTTCGTCCTTCGAGATTCAAAACTATCGCAGTATCGAGAGAACAGGGGTCTCCCGTCTAGGCCCCCTTGTGGTACTGATCGGGAAGAACAGTTCTGGCAAGTCCAATGTGCTCGAAGCACTAGCCTCGGTCTTTCAGAACTTTGATGTCGCGGGCGGAAACACTCCGGGCATCGACGACTACGTGTTCTACAAGAAGCGGACCGGCAAGCCAGCGCGATTCCTGGTGACAGTCGACTTTGATGATGATGAGCTCGACAAAATCTTTCCGAACGAGTGGGTAGAGTTCTACAAGCGATTGCTCACAGAGACGAAGAACCCAGCTACGGACCAGGCGAACAAGGTCAGCTTTGTCCGTGAGCTACACCACCCCCAGGGGAATTGGACTACCCCGGAATTAACGTGGGGCAAGCTCCCTTTGGTATCAGCGAAGGGTCCGCTCGCGCCCGAGGACCTAACAAAAGCTGTTCAGTCGCTAGCACAGTCCCTCGGAGCCCAGCTGGCAGGCGGCGGAGATGGGGCCGCGGGGGCCCAGGTTGTCGCCGGCACGGCCTCGGCAGCTAGTTCCACAGCCACCGTCGCTGAGCCACTTAGGATTCCCCAGTTCACGCCAAAGGACGCCGCTGCAGTCCTGGGAGAGCTATCAAAGAGCCTCAAAGCGAAGTTCAAGCTAATCTCCATCGCCCGCGACATCAGGACACCCGGAGTGCTGCGAGACACCATAATCGACGCCTCCGCCCAGAACCAGCTCTGGACCCTGGACCAGAGTATCAAGGCTGAGGACGAGGCGGCTTTGCGCCGAGTTGATACCGCGTTTGAGCGGGTGACAGGGGGCCAGCTCGACTTCGTCGCGACCAAGGCGTACCTGCGGCAGTCTGAACTCCGAATACCGCTGACCCTGGAGGGCGGGGGGATACAGTCTACCTTCAATCTCACGGCGACCCTCTACACCAACCCCACAAGTGTTGGGATTTGCGCTTTGGAAGAGCCGGAGGGCCACGCCCATCCCGACCTGCAGCGGCGACTATTCGATAGCCTCCGTGACCTCTCAGATCGGATGCAAATCTTCGTAGCAACTCACTCGCAGATATTCGTGGATCGGATGTCGGAGGGCTCGTTGTTCATCGTAAAGAACGGATCACGGGGGACCACGCTCGAACCCTCCACGGACTATGTCGAAGTGCTCAGGGAGCTGGGGGCGAAGCCAAGCGACCTGTTCTTCTCAACGAAAGTCCTGCTGGTCGAAGGGGCGTCGGAGGAGATCGTAGTCCCCGCGATGGCCGCGGGTGCAGGTATTGAACTGAAAGATGTACAGGTCATCCAAGTAAGTGGGAAAGGCGGAGCCCGAGCCAGAGCGGAAACGCTACTCAGGTTTGCGAAGGACATGGTCGTGCCATTCGCGATCTTTGACAAGGATGGCGCGGCTGAAGCAGAGAAGCTTGCTTCGGAGGGCCTCATCCCGGAGTCGCGAATCAGGGTGTTATCCTTGGGAACCATCGAGGACTACTATCCACCTGAGCTCGTCGAGGCTGCAGTCGCGAAATTGGAGCGGGAGTACGGTCTCAAGGTTCGCGAAACCGACGGTTGGAAGAAAGTGCAGCAGCGAGAAATCCCCCTTGCGAAGTTCGACCTTGGAAGTCGAGCGGTTGGCTTGGGTGGAGGCTGGAAGGTGATTCTTGCTCGGACGATTGCACCAGCACTAAGAGAGGATTCGATGCAGGTCCCCGAGGAGTTGCGGCGGTTTCTGAAGAGTGTCGCAGACTCCGAGTAGGTAGGAGCAGTCACCTCAGCTTCCGTTACTCGACCGCTCACACCAGGCTCAAAGAAGAGGGTCAAGGGCCGGCCCGATGTCGACGGTCTACAGCTGCCCCGTCTCGTCTCCGGTAGAACACCGTCCTCCTGCTCACCCCCAACCTCCTCGCGACCTCCGTCGCACTCCCCTTGAACGGGTCCGGGTCTGCGTACCTCTTCGCCCGCCCCTTGACGGCCGAGAGCCCAAGGACCCTGCTATCCTCGACCCGGTTGGCCTCCTTGCCGAGGCCGATGATCTTCGACTTGAGGACGAGGACCTGTCGGTGGACCATCCGGCCGCCCGTGTCGAATGTGCACTTGCGATCTCGGTGCCGGACGAACGCTTCCAGGACCGACCCCCATGACCGCTGCCTGGGTAACTGCATAAGTTCGGCCCTTGCGGTCTCGTCCTTGGTCGAAACGAACGCGACCAGCTCCGAGCGGTCCTCGAACGGGTCGGCTGAAGGTTCGAGGAACCGCGCGGTCAGGAACGTGAACGGTCGAATGGGTCCGAGCTTCCGCACCCTCGGAAGCAGGGCAGGCGACGAGAGTGAGAATTGAGCAGTCGCAGGAACCCCCGCGTAGTAGTCAGGAGCAGCCGACCCTTTGCTCAAGATCGCCTCCCACAGCCCCACGACGAACTCCTCGCGCTTGCCTGAAGCCTCGAACGCGCCGAGCCCGTGGTCGCTCGTTTTGAGGATTGGGTAGGGCGTCCCCGAAAGGCAATCCATCGGGTGGTCACAAAGTAGAATAATCCCGCGCCGCTTCTTGTCGCGGAGCTCCGAGTCGGTCCACCGCATGAGCCTCGTCCTCGACCTTCCGCAAGAAGTTCTCGAGTTCCTCCGCGCGGAAGTCCCCCAGACGATGCTGGTCCGCGGCGCGCCCGGCACCGGCAAGACGATGTTCGCGCTGTCGCTCCTCGCGAACTACCCCGGACGCCGGCTCTTCGTCTCCACCCGGGTGCCTCCGGGAGAGCTCCGCCGCGAGTTCCCCTGGCTCGGCCGCAGCGACCTGCGGATCGAGGCGATCGATGCCGCTGACGGTTTCGCCGGAGTACACCGACAGGCCGAGATGCTCGCCCGGGCGCGCGAGCTGATCCTTCAGCCCGAGGGGAGCTCCGACCTCCGCCCGTTGTGGCTGCCGGAGCCGATCCAGGAGGCGTGGAGCCGGAGCGACCCCGGGTCCCGAACTATGGTCGTCCTCGATTCCTGGGATGCGCTGATCGAGCGATACCTTGGCTCCGGATTCCTCGCGTCGCCCGGGGCCGCCGTTCCCGATCGCCCCGAGCTCGAGCGGATCCTCTTGACCCAGATGGCCCGTGCCCCGGTCTTCCTGGCGCTCGTCGCCGAGCGCGACGAGCCGAGCCAGCTCGATTACCTCGTGAACGGCGTCGTCCACACCCGCTGGGAGCGGATGAACGGTCGGCCCGAACGGTGGATCTGGCTCCGGAAGCTCCGAGGGACCCGGATCGACACGCCGGAGTACCCGTTCACGCTGGACGGGGGACGGTTCGCCTGCATCTCCCCGCTCCCGATCGACTTCCGCGCACCGCTCGTCCCCCCCGTCCCTGAACCCGACGCGCGACCGGGCCAGATCTGGCCCGGGACCCCCGAGTTCGCGAACGCGTTCGGTCGCCTCCCGCTCCATCGGGTGAGCCTCATCGAGCGGGAGGCGATCGTTCCGAGCGAAGCGATCCGGCTCGTGATCGGACCGATGATGGCGCACATCCTCCAGAGCGGGGGGCGCCTCGTCCACGTCCTCCCGCCCGATTCCAATGCGGACGACGTCTGGAGGGGGTATCGGGAGCTCATCGGGATCGAGCAGTTCCGACGCCAGGTCCGCATCCAGGCGATCACCTCCGACAGTTCGGAGGAGGTCCAGTCGGTCGTGCTGCCGCCTCCCCGCCCGTCGGGCGGCCCGACCGAACCCCACCTTAAGGAGGCGATCCAGTTCCTCCGGGAAGCCCCAGCCGACGCCCCGAACCTGATGGTCGTCTGGGTAGACGGGCTGGTGGCGCTGGCGGAGCTTCAGGAGTTCGAGTACACCCCACAGGGGCTGCCCGCGGTCGCGGTCCGGGTCGCGACCGGCGCGCCCATCCATCTCCTATTCATCGGGGTGGACGGCGACCGGTTGACCCGCGAGGTCCGCGCCCTCTCTTCGATCCATCTCCGATTCCTGGGCCGGAACGGACGCGTCTTCATCGAAGGGGACAAGCCGCTCACGCCCCCCTTCGTGCTCGCGCTCGGGGAACACCCCGGGCCGTACCATCTGGTGCGAGTGGTCTGAACGAGCGCCGCGCGCGGAGCTCCGGACCCGGCGGACGGCGACTCGGGCCACCGTGCCCGGGGGCGTGCGGGGGGCTCAGGTCTCGCCGATCCGGACCTTGAGCTGCGACCAGCGGGGCTCGTCCAGCGTCCCCTCGGCGACCCGCATCGCGTCCGTGAACCGGTTCGGCGGTGGGTCGGTCTTCATGCCGGAAAGCAGCACCTCGAGCTCGTTCGGGTTCAGGGCCGGGATCGTCCAGCGCATCCACTCCTCGAACCGCTCGAGGGGGATGTGGTTGTAGAACGCTCCCCGCAGGATGCGCAGCTGCTCGTCCGTGAATCGCTCCCACATCACGGGTACGAGGGTCGCCTCTTCGTTGTTCAGGTGGGCGAGGTAGAACGCGAAGAGGTCGTTCGCCTCGAGGATCAACCGGTCGCCCACCTCGATGCGGCGGGCCGGGTCGGTGACCGGGAGAAGCTCGTCGCACGTCTTGCCGAGCGACACGATCCGTCGGACGATCTCTCCATGCTCGGTCATCATCATCGTGACGAGTTCTGGGTCGAAGGGCCGGACCGCCGCGAAGAAATCCCGCTCCTCATGGGTCGAGTGGGTCTGCAACAGGCAGAGGATGCAGTTGGAGGTGGTCACGCTCAAGTCGCGTCGTAACTGGGCGGCGACCTCGTTCGACTCGTGGATGTCCCTGAAGTCCGCGATCCCGAGGCGGAGCCCGAGCTCGTAGATCATGGCGCGGATCCCCTTGTGGATAGGGCGGAACAGGTTCTCGCGCTGGGACATACCGGGTGCTGGGGGGCTATTCGCGTGGGTACATACCGCTTGCGCGACCGCCGGGGAGCGATCGGGGACCCGCCCCGGCCGGCGGCCCCTCCGTCACTCTTTCCGACGAGGAAGCGGCGGCGGGGCCCGGGAGCCCCCCGGAGAAGGTACTCGAGCGAGATCCTCGGCGGTGCGGCTCTCCGCGGGGTCCGGAGCGAGGGCGGTCGCGTCCTCGCCGCTGAACGCGATCAGCTCGGGCGCGGCCGCCGCCCACCGACGCTCCGCCTCGTCCGCGCTCGGCTCGGGGCGGGTCGGCGACGCAAAAAGCCAGAGGGTCATCGCGATGTTCGTTCCCACGATGAGAAGGAGCCCCGGTAGGAACAGCTGGGAGACCTCGGGGACCTGCTCGAGCGCCACGATCAGGAGCACGGCCGAGGTGAGACCCCGGCCGTAGAACGAAGCGATCGGACCGGACCAAGCCCGCGGGATGCTCCGCGGCCGGGTGACCCCGAGGACGACCCCCTGGCGCAGGAAGAGAAGGACCGCGACGAGGACGATGAGCGTCACGCTCTCGACGAGCCCCGGGTTCGACACGACCGCGAAGAGCCCGATGAGAAACAGGAAGAACGACCGGAGCACGAAGGCGATCTCGACCTCGACCTTGCGGAGATCGTTGGAGATTTGGAACGGTCGGGAGCGACGCAGGAACGGACGGACGAGCTCCTCGTTGCCGACGACTACTCCGAAGATGATCGCCGCGAGGATCCCCGAGCCACCGAACGCCTCCGTGACGGCGAAGGTGACGAAGAGGAAGCCGAGGGTGGCGAGCGCCACGAAAGGGCGGTTCTGCCAGGCATAGAGGAAGAGCAGCCAGATGAGGCCCGCGGCCAGGCCGAAGCCGATCCCCACGGGAAGGGGCAGGACGAGCGACGCCGTGACACTGAGCGCGAGCGAGCTGGAGGAGGGGGCCCGCAGCGCGAGGATCGTGGTCACGGTGATGACCGCGAGGGCATCCTCGACCGCCCCGTCGAGCTGCAGGAAGCTCCGCAGCCCGGTCGCGAGCCCAAGTCGGTTCGCGAGGGGGATGATCACCGCGCCCGAGGTGCACCCGAGGGCGGCGGCGAAAAGGAGGGAAAGGACCGAATGCTTCGGGAACAGCACCAGGTAGCCCGCCACATAGATCACGGCCACGCTCGCGACGTAGCTCGTGAGCGCGAAGAGGAGGGCCGAGCCCGCGAGCGGGCGCACCCGCGATATCCGCAGATCGAGCCCCGCGTCGAAGAGGATGAGCATGAGGGTCGTTGCTCCCAGCACGGGGGCGATCACGAGGAGGGAGCTCGCCGACAGTAGGCCGAGCACCGGGCCGGCGACGAACCCGAGCGCGATGAGCCACAGCACGTCCGGGACCCGGAACCGCGAGGCGAGCCAGTCGGCCCCGAACCCGACCAGTAAGGTCGCGCCCAGGAGAAGGACGAGCAGGGGGGTCCCACTCAGGCCCAGGAGGGCCACGCTAGGGCCTCCGGCCCGGGCGCGGGTCGGTCCGGTGCGGGAAGAGGGGCATCAGCACATCGGGAACCCCAGCCGCGATGCCCCTTATCCTCTCCACGTCGCCGGCGCGTCGCCCCCGTCCGTCCGTCCGTGGCCTCGGCGGCAACGGGCTCCCCGGCAGGGGGCCGAAAGGCCCGATGCCCCTCCTGGAAACCGTTATTCGGGTCCCTCGCTGGCCGTCGACAGCATGGCCAACCCGGTCTCGGAGAATCCCACGAGCGAACCGACGGCCGGACCGACCTCCCGGTCGCTCCGGTCGCACTTCGCATGGATCCGGTACCTGCCCCCGGTACGGCTGACCTGGCTGTTCCTCGCGGGGCTCGGGGCCTACGAATCGTACTTCCTTCTGGGCCTCGGAACGGCTTCGCTCATCGCCCTGCCGTTGATCGCGGCCCTGGTCGACCTGGCCCTCCAGCGGGTGCGGTTCTCCCGCCTGCGCTTCCCGGACGCGGCGCTCGTCACCGGGCTCTTCCTCGCGCTGCTCTTCCCGCCGGTCGCCCCGCTCCTCGCCACGGGAGCGGTGGCCGTGGCGACGATCGTGCTGCGCCACGCCCTCCGATTCCGCGGCCGCCCGTGGTTCAATCCGGCGGCGTTCGGGGTCCTCCTCGGCACGCTGCTCCTGGGCCTCGCGCCGGCCTGGTGGGTCGGCATCGGCCCGTTCGGGGAGGCCGCGGTCGTCGCGCTCGGGCTCCTGCTGATCGCCCGCGCCCCCCAGACCTGGCGACTGCCGGCCGTCTTCCTCGCGAGCTACGGGGTCCTGGCGGTCGTCCAGCACGTGGTCGTCGGCACGACCACCGACCCACGCCTTCTCGCGCTGCAGGTCGCCGACCCGGCGACCCTGTTCTTCGCCCTCTTCATGGTCGCCGAACCCCGCACGGCCCCGGGCGCTGCGCACCAGCGGGTCCTGTACGCGGGGACGATCGGCACGGCGGCGGCGTTCCTCCCGCTATTCCTCCCCTCCCTCGGCGTGATCGTGAGCCTCCTCCTTGGGAACCTGCTCGCCCTCGCCCTGCGGCGCGCTCCGGCCGAAGAGCGGATCGCGACGGGGGCCCGGGCGGAGGGGCGCGCCGGCCGCGGGGCCCGGGCGACCGGGGCCGCCCGAGCGAAGGACCGACGCACGCCGAACCGCTGGCCCGTCGCCTACCGCGTCAGCGCGGCGATCCTCGTGCTCGTGGTGCTCGGGGCCGTGGCGGGGGCGCATCCCCTCGGCGGGACCCCGGCCCCGATCGTGACCGTGCAGAATCCCGTCAGCTCCGGCGGAGGAAGCAGCCTCTCCACGGCGTGCCAGAGCGACAATCCGTCGATCCCGAGCTCGGAGCTCACCTCGCTGCACAAACTGCTCGGCCCGTCGGTCATCCTCTCCTACGATGCGAGCACGGGCGTCGTGAAGTTCTACGATCCGGTGAACCAGGTCACCGTGACCGAGTACGACCTGTACGAGGACTACGGGTTCGCCGAGTTCAATGGCGACGACTACGCCGTGAGCGGCTGCGCTCCGTAGGGAGCCCCGCGCCCCCCGGGCAGCGGAGGCTAACAATAGATATTGTGCTGAATATAGTCTAAATTGGAATTCTATATATTCTCTCCTCACCCATTTTTGTTCGATGAAGCGAACGAACGTACCGCCCCGCCCCACCGTGCCGGACCCGACTCTCCGGGTCTCGGTCCCTGCGACCCTCTCCCTTCCTTCTACTCTGTCCCGGCCCGCCGAGACCTCGACGGCCGCCACCATCGTCGTGGCCCGCGGCGAGCCGCCCGAGCACCTGTTCCGCCGCTTGCTCGGGGCGTACCTGGGCGGCGCCCGGGAGTTCTGGGTCCGCGAGCGGCCCCGGATCAGCGTCCCCACCCGAGGGGTCGTCCGCAGCTTCTGCCGTCGGACGCGCCAACCCGAGATCTTCTCCGATGAGCTCGGCACCCTGGTCCTGCGCGACCTCGCGTTCGAGAGCCCGATCCCCCTCGAGCAGCGGCTCGCCCGGATGGGCCGCCTCGTGCTGGATTTCCACCGGTCCGCCGTCGAAAGCTGGTCCCATCTTCCCCTCGGCGCCGACAACGCCTGGGAACGACGGGACGACGAGATCGACCGAGAATCCTGGTATGTGGAGCGGCTCGCGGCGATGCGGATCGCGGACGGCTCGGGCGGGCCACGCGTCTTGGGCTACTGGACGGTCGCCCGCAGCCTCGAACGGATCGCGGACCATGCGACGATCCTGGGAGACGAGGGCCGCCGCCTCATCGACCTTCCCCAGGGGTCGGGCCCCATCCTCTCGCTCCGGCAGTTCCACCACCAGGCGATGGAGCACCTCCAGGGCGTCCTGGCCGTGAACGACGGTCCCACGGCGAACGAGCTCCTCGACACCGGGGAAGCGCTGCTCGCGTCCGGTCGCGCGCTCTCGGATCGGCTGCTGCCGGCCGTCAACGGCGGCACGATGCCGCCCGCGACCGCGGCCGCGGTCACCCGCATCCTCGAATCGATCGGCCGCACGGTGGCCTATGCCGAGGATATCGCTCAGGTCGCCCTGGACCGATCCCTGGGTCCGGTCCGTTCGCTGGACCGGGGGCTCGTGCCGCGTCTCGTCGCCCCGCCCGGGCCCTAGCGAGGGCGAACCGTTTTTCCCCCCACCTCCCTGCCCCGTCCCGCGTTTCCCTCATGCCGCGTGTCCGTTCCGGTGCGCATCCGCTTCGGGTCGTGGTCGTCCGGCACGGGCCGGCGGAGATACGGGATCCGGCCCGGTGGCCCGATGACGCCGAGCGACCGCTCACCCCGAGCGGGGTCAAGGCGACCCGGCGCGCCGCGAAGGGGATCGGACGCCTGGTCGACCCGGGACCGAGGATCGTCACGAGCCGGGCGGAGCGGGCCCGCGCCACGGCCGAGCTGGTGCACGCGGCCGTGGGCGGGGCCCGGGCCGAGACCTGGATCGAACTCGCGAGCGGCCGCCCCGCCGAACCGATCCTCGACCGCCTCGCGCGCTCGGCCCAACCGGGGGAGGAGTTCCTCCTTGTCGGCCACGCTCCGGGTCTCGCCGAGTTCGTCGGCCTCGCGCTCACCGGCGATGGACTGCCCGTCGTCCGGCTCGCGAAGGGCGGAGCCGCCTGTATCGAGTTCGCCGCCGCGGTCAGGCCGGGCGCCGGGCGCCTGCTCTGGCTCCTGACCCGGAAACAGCTCGAGACGCTGGGCGACTGACCCGCCGCGACCGGGCCGATGCGCGCGCCGACGCGGCCCCCTCGTAGAGCGGAGCGACCAGCCGCCGGACGTCCTCGTGCACCTGCTCGGGGGCCCGGTTCGCATCGACGCGCTGGAATCCGTACTCCCCGGCCATCCAGTCGAACTCGCGCGAGAGCCGGTCCTGGTAGAGGAAGAAGCTCTCGAACAGATCGCGCGAGAGGCTCAGGTCCATCCCACTCTCCCAGTAGTCGAGCGACCCGTACTTGCCGATCGAGCGGTGCAGGAGGATCTCGGGCCGCGCCTCGAGGAAGAGAACGAGGTCCGGCCGCAGGGCGAACCCGTAGAGCTCGCGGGCCCACTCCCGCGAGGCGCCGCGGGCGATCGCGCGGGCCATCAGGGTGTAGATGTAGCGGTCGGCGAGCACGGTCGAGCCGGCGGCGAGCGCCGGGATGATCTTGTTCTCGAGCTGGTCCGCGAAATCGACCGCGTAGAGGAGGGCGAGCGTGGTCGCGCCGAGCGTGTGCCCCTGCTTCGCCCGGTCGATCTCGTCGCTGACGAGGTCGGACCGGCGGAGACCCGTATCGACGACGGCGTGCCCTTCCACCTCGAGGTGGGTCTTGAGGAGGGCCACCTCCGTCGTCCGACCCGAGCCGTCCGGTCCCTCGATCACGACGAGCCGTCCGGTCAAGGGCTCGGTTGGCATCCCGGGGAGCCGGGTCCCGTACGTCCTATCCGTCATGCATCAACCGCGCCCCGGTCGGGACGTTCTCGAGCATCGGCGCGAGGTCCTGCCGCAGCTCGCGCTGGATCGCCTCGACCGATCGCGTCGCGTCGACCACGGTGAACCCGTCGGTCACCGCGAGGCGATCGTACTCGCGCTTGAGCCGCGTCTGGAAGCGGACGTAGCTCTCCTTCACCTCGTCGGAGAGGCCCAGGTCCATCCCGGCCTCGTAGTAGTTGATCTTGAGACGGGAGGCGAGCTTCCGCCTCAGGGTCACCTGGACGGGAACCTGGAAGTAGAAGATGCGGTCCGGCCGAGGCGCGAAGGAGTAGATCGTCCGTACCCAGTCGGGGTCGCATCCGCGCGCCGCGTCACGGGCGAACGCGGTGTACGCATAGCGATCGCAGACCACGAGGTACCCGGCCCGGAGGGGCGGGAGGATCTGCCGGTCGAAGCGGTCCGCGAAGTCGACGGCGTGGAGCAGCGAGAAGGTGGTCGGAGTGAGGAGGCCCTTCTTCTTTCCCCGGCGAATGGTGTTCGCGACGAGCTGGGAGGAATTCCACTCGGTGAAGAAGACCCGGTGGCCCCCGGACTGGAGCCATTTCCCGAGGAGGGCAGCCTGGGTCGATTTCCCGCTTCCATCGAGGCCCTCGAAGACGAGGAGCCGGCCCGGATAGCCGTGGCTCGGCGCGGAAGGGACCGGGACCGTCGGTTCAGGCATCGCGAGCGCGCACCTCGATCCCGAACGCCCGTTCCATCGGTTTGCGGACCTTCTCGGCCCAGCGGGGGGAGAGGGGGGTATCGGTGGGACTAGAAAAGCTCACCGAAAGCATCCGGCCGGTGCCGGCGAGGCTGAACTTGGGGTGCGCCGGCGAGAGGATCTCGGCGACCTCGAGGATCGCGCCGAGCTGGGCCGCGAGCAGGAGATCCGGCGGCCGCAGGATCGGGAGGTACCCCTTCTTCCATTCGGAGGGAGGGGCATCCCCTTCGTGCAGGTAGGTCGCCATCGACGCGAGGAGGATCTCGCGCTGATCGAGCCCCCAGATCGGGTAGTTCTGCACCAGGTAGGCGGAGTGGTGGGCGTGGTTCCAGAGGTCGACCGAGAGGCCCGCGTCGTGCATCCACGCGGCGACCTGGAGGGCGCGGGCCGTGCCTTCTCCGGCCCCATCGAACAGGGCGCCCAGGGCTCGGTAGAGCGCGAGGGCGGTCTCCGCGACCGCACGCCCGTGCTCGATCGAGAAGGCGAACGACGCGGACGCGGCGACGGCGCTGCGCTCGGCCAGCACCTCCGCTGGGGCGGGGAGCTGGGCGCCGATCGCTTCGAGCGCGACGCCCTCCCGAATCCCGGTGCCGGAGACGACGATCCGTTCGGCCCCCGCCGCGCGGAGCAGCTCCTGGAAGACGACGATCCCCGCCAACACCACATCGGCGCGGTCCGCCCCGATACCGGCGATCGCGCGACGTTTCGCTGACGGCATGTCCCCGAGGAGCTCCCCGAGCGCCTCGATGTCGTGGTCATAGAGCGGGTAGCCGTGGACTCGGCGAACGGGGTACTCGCGGAACTCGATCGCCGCCCGGGCGAGCGCGCGCACCGTGCCTCCGATCCCGAAGAGCCGGTATCCTTTCCCTCCGAACGCCTCCATCGCGTTCCTCACGGTCACCCGGACGTGGGCCTCGAGCGCCTCGAGCTCCCGGTGCTTCGGGGGGTCGTGCTCGAAGAATCGCTGGGAGAGGCGCAGCGCGCCGAGCGGCAGGCTCACGGAGTTCCGCAGGGCCCCCTCGTGCACGTCCACGAGCTGGAGGGAGCCCCCACCCAGGTCCAGCACGAGGTCGTTCGAGAGCTCCCAGGCGCTCGCGACCCCGAGGTAGCCGTAGCGGGCCTCCTCCGTGCCCGAGAGGGTCCGCACGGAAAGCCCGGTGGCTCGCTCGACCTCCCGAGCAAAGTCGGGACCGTTGGGCGCGTCGCGCACCGCGCTCGTCGCGACCACGATCGTGCGCCCGACCTTGCGCCGGTCGAGGATCCCGGCGAACCGGCGGGCCATGGCGAGCCCTCGCCCGATCGCCTCGTCGCTGAGCCGGCCCCCCACCGCGGGATGGGCGCCGAGACGCGGAACCTCCTTCGTTTCGTAGATCGCTCGCACCGCCGCGCCGATCGCCTCGAAGATGACCAGGCGCGCGGTGTTGGACCCGATGTCCACGACCGCGAGGGTCGGCGGTAGGGGGCGCCCGTTCGACGGGCGCTCCGGCGCGGGGTGGGGGCGTTCCACACCGGGGCATCGGGGCCGAGCCTAATTACCCTCGGTCCGGGTCGACCCCCGCAGCGAGGCCCTTACTATCGTCGGCGGTTGGGGACCCGGTGAGGATAGACGTGGCGGAGGCAGGGCGGGCCGAAGGACCGACGACCCCTTCCGGCCTCGGGCCCGAACTGGCCCGGCTCATCGATCGGGTCGCGGCCCGGTCCGCCAGCGTCGGTCGGGCTCCCCGTCCGAGCGCGGCGAGCCTCCACGGGTTGCACCGGGACCTGCGTCGCCTCCACCTCGGCTTCTCGATGCTGAAGAACCTCGCCTCGACCGCCGACCGGGCGCGCCTCGACTCCCTAGACCGACGGGTTCGCCGGCTCGCGCAGCTCGTGGGCCAGGTCCGGGACCGGGACGTGGCGGTCGAGATCCTCCAGGGCGTCGAGCACGTCGCGCGCCCCGGCCCCGAGCGGGAGCGCCTCGATCGGTATCGGGGTCGGCTGCGCGATGATGCGCACATCGGCCGAGAGCTCCTGCGGGCCCGCCTGCGGTCGGAGACCGATGCCCGCCTCTTTGAGGAGCTGCGGTCGGCGCTCGGCGGTCGGCCAGCGCGGCTCTCCTCCACCGGCGTGCGTCGGCTCTTGGACGAGCATCAGGGAAGGTTGCACCGCAAGCTCGTCGCGGCCCATCGGAAGGCCCGGCGCCGGCCCTCGATGGACCGCCTCCACCGCCTCCGCATCCGGGTCCGCCGGTTCCGTCAGCTGATCGACCTCGCCGCCACGGTCGATCCGCCGGCCGGCCGACCGGTGGCCGGCGCGTTGCGTCGCCTCCAGCAGGAGCTCGGCCACCTCCACGACCTCGATGTACTGCTCGCGGGGCTCGAGCCATCGCTCCGCAAGAGCCGCTGGGCGGAGCAGCTCGGCGCGGAACGCCGGGCGGTCCGCCGGTCCGTCGTCGACGCCCTCGAGATGGTGCGCCCGCGCCGGCTGCTCCCCTCTCCCCCGGATCGTACGGGCTAGCGCGGACCGCGCGTTCATAATCCCCCGCGGCTCCTTCCCCGGCGTGGCCGCCATGCCCGAAGCACTCTCGGACGCGCTGCGCTCCGCGCTCGGGGAGTCGGGGGCCCTCGGGGCCACGGTCCTGCAGCTCGCTCGGCGCATCGACGATAGCCCCGGACGCATCGAGGCGGCCCTCGACGTGCTCTCGGAGAGCGGCGCGGTCCTTCGCATCGGCCGGGGCCTCTGGGTGCTGAGCGACTTCGAGCGGCTCGATGGGCGGTCCGACTTCGTCCCTCCGGGCGAGTTCAGCGATCGATTCGAGAAGGAGCACGGCGTATCGCTCGGCCGCTACGCGGGCCCGATCACGTTCCGTTCGAACGAGACGCTCCCGGTCCACCGCTGGTGGCCCTATGTCCAGGGCTACTCGGCGGAGTTCGTCGCCGGCGTACTGGGGGCCGAGAAGATCGGTCGAGGCGACACGGTCCTCGACCCGTTCGCGGGCAGCGGAACGACGCTCGTCGAGGCCCGGCGCGCGGGGGCCCGAGCGCTCGGGAGCGAGCTCCTCGCTCCGGCGGTCCTTGCCTCCCGCGTGAAGACGCGGCTCGAGCTCGACCCGTCCCGCCTGCGGCGCGCCGCCAGCCGGCTCCTGGCCCGCGCGCGGCGCCGGCCCATCGGAGCGCCGCCGTTCCTGCGCGAGACCGCGCGGCAGTTCTCGCCCCGCGCGCTCGGGGAGCTCACGCGGCTCCGCGATGCGCTCCCTCGGGAAGGGAGCCCGATCGCCGACGCGTTGGCCCTCGCGTTCGGCCGGATCCTGATCCCCTCGAGCCGGTTGCATCGCTCGCCGTGCCTCGGGTACGACCGGCGGGCCCGGGACGACGGGCCCGGGCCGTTCGAGCGGTACCGGGAGGCGATCGACCAGATGGCGGAGGACCTCAGGGGGCTCCGGCCCGAGCGGGCCCGTCTCGGTCCGCCCGCCGAGGTCGCGCAGCGGGACGCCCGCGCGGGAGACTGGCCCGAGCGCTCGGTCGACCTCGCGGTGACGAGCCCTCCCTACGTCAACGGGATGGACTACGTGATGAACTACAAGGTCGACCTCGCCTGGCTCGGGTACGCCCGCTCCTACGCCGACCTCGCCGCCCTGCGCCGGGCGGAGGTCGCCTGCGACAACCTGCCCCGGTCCGAGGCGGCGGCGTATGCCGGCCTCGCCCGCCTTCCCGATCCCTGGCTCGCGGAGATCTTGCCGCAGATCGAGGCGAACGTGCGCCGCAAGGGGACCTATCGCCGGGCCGACATGCACGCCATCGTCCATCGCTACTTCGCGGACCTCCTCCCCGTGCTCGTCGGGGTCCGCCGCGCGCTCGTCCCCGGCGGCCGGTTCGTGGTCGTCGTGGGGGATTCGCTCCTCGCCGGCACGTACGTGCCCGGGGATCTCCTGCTCGCCCGCCTCGGCGCCCGCATCGGGTTCGACATCGTCTCGGTCGAGGTTGCCCGTACCCGCCGCAGCGGCCAGCGCCGCAGCTTCGCGCTGCGCGAGTCGGTCGTCACCCTCGAGCGACCGACCCGGTCGGGCTAGGGCGGCCGCTACGTTCATCGGTGCCGAGGAGTATCCGCGGCGGGATGTTCTGCCCGGTCTGCGGCCGTGCTATGAACGGACCGGCCGCGGCGACCGTTCCGTATCCGATGTTCATCTGCCCGCACGACGGGGTCGTCTACGACCGGCGCCGGGACTCCTGGCACGGTCTGCCCGAGGTCGAGCGGAAGCTCTGCTGCCCGATCTGCGGGGGGGAGATGGAGAAGGAGCCGAAGGAACCCCCGCACCGGATCTTCTTCTGCTACCAGTGCGGGACCACCTACGACCGCGAACGCGGAACCTGGTACGGGCTCGCCTACCATCGCGCGCCGACCGGCTGAGCCCGCCGGGGCTCGCATCGCGCCGGCGCCGCCGCTGGAAGGAAACCCTTAACGGGGGCCGGCGCGCGTGACCGGGTGGGACGGGAGGAGATGCCCGTACGGGAGCGGGAGCCGCACTTCCTCGAGCCGCTCCTCGGCGTGATCTTCGACCTCGACGGGACCCTCGTCCTCTCCCGGCATGACTTCCGACGGATGCGCTCGGAGGTGATCCGCCTGGCCGAGGAGCACGGCGTCCCCCCCGGCCGGCTCTCCGTCGAGGACCCGATCCATCGCATCGTGGAGTCCGCGCGGGAGGAGATGCGCACCCGCGGCACGCCGGACGGCAGCGTCTACCGGTTCGAGGCGGAGTATCAGAAACGGATCGATGCGATCGAGCTCGAGGCGCTGCCGCGGACCGTGCCCCGGCCCGGGGCCGCCGAGCTCCTCCAGGCGCTCGGGGCGCGCGGGTTCCGGCTCGGCCTGCTCACGCGCAGCTCCGAGACGTTCGCCCGTCGCGCGCTCCTCCGCACGAAGCTCGAGCCGTACTTTGCCTACCTCCGCAGCCGGAGCGCGCCGGGACCGGCGAAGCCCGAGCCCGAGGCCCTGCTCTTGCTCCTCCGGGAGATGCAGGTCCCGCTCGATCGCGCGCTGTTCGTCGGGGACCACCTCATCGATGCGGAGTGCGCGACGCGCGCCCGCGTCCGGTTCTATGCGGTGCTGCCCGATCCCTCCGAGACCACGGCGGGGACGATGACCGAGGAGCGGTTCCTGGCCGCCGGGGCGAGCGCGGTCGCTCCCGACCTCCGCGGGCTCGCTCGCCAGCTCGACGTGGCCGCGTCCGCCCCCCCGTGAGCGAGGGCGGTGTCCCCGTTCGGCTCAGAAGTACTCGGCGTAGGCGTGGATGACGGCCCGCTCCGCCGTGGCCCACGCATCCGGGATCTGGTTCCAGCCATTGCGCAGGTCGCCGATGCAGTAGAGGCCGGGGATCGGCTCCGCGTTCTCGGTGGAGAGCGCGCGGCAGTCCTCATCGGTGACGACGTACCCGTCCGGGTCGAAGGCGCACCCGAGCGAACGGGGGATCGCCTCGTGCATGTCGTACCAGCCGAGCGCACTGAACCCCTTGTCGTAGCTGCGGTGGCTTCCATCGGCGAAGCGGACGCCGAAGCGCTTCTCGCGGATCTCGTCGAAGCCGACGATCGTCGGCTCGACGATCGGGATCGCGTGCTCGGCGAGGGCCGAACGGAGCGCGGCACGCTCCTCGGGCGGGGAGCTCTCGAGGAACGGCCGGCCGTGGAGCAGGAGCTCGACCGACCGGGGGCCGAAGTGGCCCAGGTCGAGGGCGGTGCGCGCGGCGAACGCCTCGTCCCCGATCACGGCGACCGAAGTGCCTCCGAGCGTGTGGCCGTCGCAAAGCACGCAGAAGTCGACGATCCCGAAGTTCGCCCAGGGGAAGATCGGGTCGATCTTCCCACCGACCTCGGGGATCCGGTCGACGACCCCGAGCGCGAGGATGAGCGCCCGGCCGCGCGCCACGTGCCGCTGCTTCAGCCACTCGAACGTGACCTCGTAGCCGGTGTCGATGCGCCGGGCGGAATGCGCCCGCGCCGGCGTGATGTAGGTGACCTTCTCCTCGACCGCGCGGACCTGAGCGATCTGCCGGTCGAGCAGGGCGTGCCCCGAGATCCCCTCGGGGAACCCCGGGATGTTGTCGAGGCGCGGAGCATAGTACGACCGGGAGTACTTCGGCCCCCGGTCGATCAGGAGGGCGGTGTAGCCGAGGAGGGCGGCCTTGAGGCCCGCCTGTAGGCCGGCATGACCGGCCCCGAGGACCACGAAGTCGTACGACTCTTTGAGGCGGGGGAACCCCGGCACGCCAGCGCTCACCCGGACCGAGGATTTGATGCCTCGCCGCGTCGGCCGACGCGTCGAAGGCTCGCACGGCCGCGCGCGCGACGGCAAATGTTAAGGGCCACACCCTTCCTCGTTGCGGTCGGGTTCTTGACGCCCGAGCCGGCCCAGCCGAGGGACGCCGCGCTGCGGGGGACCCTTTTTCTTGAAGACGGGACCCGGTTCGACGGGATCGGCTTCGGTGCGGCCGCCCGATCCGTCGGGGAGGTTGTCTTCACGACCGGGATGGTCGGCTACCCCGAGTCGCTCACCGACCCGTCGTACCGCGGCCAGATCCTGACGTTCACCTACCCGCTCCTCGGGAACTACGGGGTGCCGCCTGCCGGGGCGCGGGACGCGGTCGGGCTGCCGCAACTCGAGAGCGACGGGATCCAGGTGCGGGGCGTCCTCGTTCGGGGCACGACCCGGCCGAACCACTGGTCGAGCGCGCGCAGCCTGGAGGCGTGGCTCGCGGAGGAAGGCGTGCCGGGGATCCGCGGGATCGATACGCGGCGCCTCACCGAGCACCTGCGCGCCGAAGGCGTGGTCCGCGGCGTGATCGATGTCGCGCCGGCGGACAACGGGACCCCGGGCGACACGGAGCTCGCCCGCGCGATCGCCCAGGCCCCGGCCTACGCGGACGAGAATTTCATGGCCGAGGTCGCACCGAGGTCGCCGACCCTGTGGGGCCGCGCCACGGACCCGGTCGTGGCGGTCCTCGACTGCGGGGTGAAGGCGAGCATCGTGCGAGCGCTCCTCGACCGGCGGGTCGCCGTCCTGCGTCTCCCGTACGATCACGAGGTCCCCACGCGCTTCGAGGGCCGTCGGGTCCGCGGCCTCCTCGTCGGCAACGGACCCGGGGACCCGGAGCAGCTCGCGCCAACGATCGAAGAGCTCGGCCGCCCCGCGAACCGCGAGCTCCCGACGCTCGGGATCTGCCTCGGCCAGCAACTGCTCGCGCTCGCGCGGGGCGCGCGCACCTTCAAGCTCAAGTACGGCCACCGGGGGCAGAACAAGACAATCTGGTTCTCGGACGGCCGGGCGCTCATCATGAGCGAGAACCACGGCTACGCGGTCGATCCGGCCTCGCTCGACGGGACCGGGCTCGTCCCGTGGGCGACCAACCCGGACGACGGGACCCTCGAGGGGTTTCGGGATGCGCGCGGCCGCCTCCTCGCGCTGCAGGGCCACCCCGAAGGCCACCCGGGGCCGCAGGAAGCGGGGTTCGTCTTCGACCGGTTCGTCTCGAGCGTGAGGCGACGCGCATGAGCCGGCCGATGCCCCAGAAGGTCCTCCTCCTCGGGAGCGGCGCGCTCAAGATCGGCGAGGCCGGCGAGTTCGACTACTCCGGAAGCCAGTGCCTGAAGGCGCTCGAGGAAGAGGGGGTCTACGCGGTCGTCGTGAACCCGAACATCGCGACCCTCCAGACCGATCCCCCGAAGCACGGTCGCGTGTACTTCCAGCCGATCGTCCCGAACTTCGTCGAGCCGATCCTCGAGGCGGAGCACCCGGACGGGATCCTGCTCTCCTTCGGGGGCCAGACGGCCCTGAACTGCGGGGTCCAGCTGTTCGACTCCGGCGCGCTCTCGCGCACCGGGACGGCCGTGCTGGGGACCCCGCTGCGCGGGATCAAGGCGACCGAGGACCGCGCGAAGTTCGTGCGGTCGATGAGCCGGGCCCGCGTGCCGACCCTGCCGAGCCGGGCCGTCTACTCCTACGAGGAGGCGCTGGAGGCGGCCCGGGAACTCGGCTACCCCGTGATGGTGCGGGTCGCGTACACGCTCGGTGGGAAGGGCGGGGGCGTCGCGCGCACCGCCGAGGAGCTCGAGGATGTCGTGGGCCGAGGCCTACGGGCGAGCCCGGTCGGCCAGGTCCTCCTCGAGCGGTACGTCGGCGAGTTCAAGCAGCTCGAGTACGAGGTCGTGCGCGACGCGAAGGGGAACGCGCTCACCGTCTGCAACATGGAGAACGTCCTCGGGATGCGCGTCCACACCGGGGACAACGTCGTCATCGCCCCGAGCCAGACCCTCACGGACTACGAGTATCAGATGCTGCGCCAGGCCGCGCTGCGGGCCGTCGAGGAGGTCGGCATCGTCGGCGAATGCAACATCCAGTTCTGCCTCGACCCGACGAGCGAGGAGTACTACGCGATCGAGATCAACGCCCGGCTCTCCCGGTCGAGCGCGCTCGCGAGCAAGGCGACCGGCTACCCGCTCGCCTACGTCGCCGCGAAGCTCGCGCTCGGCTACACGCTCCCCGAGCTCAAGAACCGCATCACGGGCGTCACGACCGCCTGCTTCGAGCCCGCGCTCGACTACGTCGTCGTGAAGCTGCCCCGCTGGGACCTAGAGAAGTTCGAGCGGGCCGACCGGCGCCTCGGCCCGTCGATGAAGTCCGTCGGCGAGGTGATGGGGATCGGAGCGTCGTTCCCCGAAGCCCTCTCGAAGGCGGTCCGGATGGGAGACCCGCGGTCGGACCTCCTGCCCCCGCCCGAGATCCGGGAACCGCCCGCGATCCTCGCCGACCTCGCCCAGCCCACGCCCTCGATCCTCACGCACGTGCTCGAGGCGCTCCGGGCCGGCATCGACCCCGAGACCGTGAGCCGCGTGTCGTACATCGACCGCTGGTTCGTGGATTCGCTCGGGGAGATCGAATCGATCCATCGGGAGCTCGCGGCCCCCCGGACCGGGACGCTTTCCCCCGGGCTCCTCCAGCGGGCGAAGGAGCTCGGCCTCTCCGACCGGGCGATCGGCCGGGCCGCCCGGCGGGACGAGGAGGAGGTCCGACGGGATCGGCTCTCGGCGGGGATCCGCCCCCGGGTGCGGATGATCGATACCCTGGCCGGCGAATGGCCGGCCCGAACGAACTACCTGTACCTCACCTACCGGGCCGACGCGGACGACATCCGGCCGATGAGGAAGGGCTCCGTCCTCGTGATCGGTGCGGGGCCGTACCGGATCGGCTCGAGCGTCGAGTTCGACTGGTCGACGATGAACCTCGTCGACGGGCTGAGGGCGGAGGGGGTGCCCGGGGTCGCGGTCCTCAACTCGAACCCGGAGACCGTCTCCACCGACTACGACCGTTCCGATCGCCTCTACTTCGAGGAGATCACGCTCGAGCGAGTCCGCGACCTCCACGACTTCGAGGGGTTCTCGGGGATCGTGACCTGCGTGGGCAGCCAGCTCGCGCAGAACCTGACGCCGCTGCTCCACATGTGCGGCCTCCCGATCCTCGGTACGACCTCCGAATCGATCGACAGCGCGGAGGATCGGGCCCGGTTCGCCCAGCTCCTCGAGCGCCTGTCGATCCCGCAGCCGGCGTGGCGCGCGTTCCGGACGATCGAGGAGGCGAGCGCCTTCGCCGAGGAGGTCGGCTACCCCGTTCTCGTGCGCCCGTCCTACGTGCTCTCGGGGCAGGCGATGCGGGTGATCTGGAGCCGCAACGACCTCGCGCGGTTCCTCTCCGAGGCCGCCCGCGTCTCGCCCGAGCACCCGGTCGTGATCACGAAGTTCGTCGAGGGGGCCGACGAGGTCGAGCTCGATGCGATCTCCGACGGCGAGCGGGTCCTCGTCGGCGGGATCCTCGAGCACGTCGAGCGGGCGGGGATCCACTCGGGCGACGCCATGTTCTGCCTGCCTCCCCGCCACACGCCGAAGGAGGTCCAGGACCGACTCCTCGACGCGGCGGCGCGTCTCGCCCGCACGCTCGCGATCAAGGGACCGTTCAACGTCCAGTTCCTCGTCAAGGACCGCGCCTACCAGATCATCGAGCTCAATCTGCGAGCGAGCCGCTCGCTCCCGTTCCTGACCAAGGCGACGGGGGTCCCGCTCCTGCGCGAGGCGGCCCGGGCGATGCTCGGCCGGCCCCTCTCGCGCGAGGGGGTCGCGCCGCTCCCGCCGGACCGCTGGGGGGTGAAGGTGCCGCAGTTCTCCTTCCTCCAGCTCTCGGGCTCCGACCCGCTGCTCGGCGTCGAGATGCAATCGACGGGCGAGGTCGCCTGCTTCGGCCCGACGTTCTCCGACGCGCTCGTGAAGGCCCTCGTGTCGACCGGCGTCCGCCTGATACCGAAGCGGGGCACCGCGTTCCTCTCGGTCGGGGGCCGGGAGCTCAAGTCGGCGCTCCTCCCGATCGCCCACCGCCTGCGGACCCTCGGGCTCCAGATCGCGGCGACCGAGGACACGGGGGCCTACCTCCTCGACCACGGGATCCGCCCGGTCCGGATCCTGCACAAGGTCTCGGAGCCCGACCGGCACCCGAACGTCCGGGAGGAGCTCGACGCCGGCCGGGTCGACCTCCTCCTGAACGTCCCGCTCTCCCTCACCCAGGAGAAGTTCGAACGGATGCTCGAGGACGAGTACGTCCTGCGCCGCCGCGCGGTCGAGCTCGGGATCCCGCTCTTCACGAGCCTCGAGCCGTTCGCCGCGTACGTCGAGGGCGTCGCCTGGCTCGAGGAGCATCCGCTCACGGTCGACCCGCTCTACGGCTCGCCCGAACCGGGCGCCCCCGCGGAGGGTGGACGGGCCGTGCGGCCGAAGCCCGTCGTTCCGCACCGGCGGGCCCGTACGTCCCGCCGCCGTCGGGTCCGCCGCGCTACGTGAGCGGGAACTTCGTCAGCGTGTACTCGGGAACGACCGTCGACGTGTCGAGGATCTCGGGGATCCCCCGGATCCGGTCGGTCACGAAGTCGAGCACGCGGCGCTTGTTCGCCGAGCTCGGCGGGAAGTCGAGCACGACCAGCATGTCCCAGTCGCCCGTCAGGAAGTGGAGCTCCTTGACCTCGGGGAGCGTCTCGAGGAGCCGACGGATCCGGTCGAGGTCGCCGCCGCGCACCTTGAGGTAGGAGAACGCGCGGACGCTCTTGAGCTCGGTCGGCATGATCGCCGAGAGCTCGTCCTCCGTGAACTGCTCGACCCCTTCGAGCCGACGGCCGAGGGGGGAGATCAGGACCGGGAACTTCTGGACCCCGCGCAGGTGCTCGGTGATCAGCCGCTCGAGCCGACCGACCTTCTCGATGTCGACGACCCGCGGGTGGTAGCCGCGCTTCGCCGCGATCTCCTCCACCAGCGCGACACAGCGGGACTGGTCGTCCGAGAGGAAGAAGACCGGCTCGCCGACCGACTGCGCCTCCTCGGCCGCGCCGGGGGCTCCCCCCGGGCTGCTGCCGATCGGGGTACGCTGGGCGGCCGGAGGGGGGCGGTAGAAGGTCGTGATGGCTTTCTTGGACTGCACGTAAAGGACCAGCTCACGGGACTCGTCGACCATGGACGGCGTGAAAAGCGGCCCCTATTATTTAATCCAAAGGCCCCCCCTCGAAGACTGAGGCCCCGGCGGCCGGCACCCCAGCTCGGAGGGAGCGGGCGCGCGGTCGCGACCGAAGAAGAGGGGCCCCGCCCCGGAAAGGGCGGGGAAAAGGTTGATCGCCGCCGAGCGGGGGGACCCGCTCTAGTAGCGCTTGTAGGAGTCGGACCGTTCCCGGCCGCCCCCGCCACCGCCGCCGTAGCGGCCGCCACCGCCGCCACCGCCGCCGCCGTAGCCGCCGCCGGAGCCCCGGTCGCGGTAGCCGCCGCCACCGAAGGAGCGACGCTCGCTCTCGAACTCCTGCTGGCTCATGTCGAGCGTCTGGTTGACCTCGGGGATCGCCTCGGTCGACTTCGACAGGTTGCCGTAGCGGCCCACGTTCAGGCGCATGTGGCCGCGCACGAGGGATACGTAGCCGTTGTCGATGAGCACGATCTCGTCCTTCGTGATCGAGCCGATCTGCTCGTTCCAAAGCGACAGGATGATCGTCGCCGTGTCGTCGCCGACCACGGCCTCACAGACCTTCCGCGGGTCGCCGAACTTGCCCATGACCTCCTTGGGCTCACCGATGTTGACCACCTTGGCCAGCACGTTCACTTGCTTCGAGTTCGGCGTCAGGTCTCGCACTTTTGTCAGGGGCTTGTCTGCCATGTCTCTCTTCGCCTCTTGGGTTCGCGTTTCGCGTTCGCTTCGGAATCGGAGAGCGAAGACTCGCCGCGCGAACTCTCGTCGCAGAAATAGGACGGGCAGGACGCTCGAAGCGGGCTGGGCTCTGGGATTCCTCTCACCGCTTACGATGATCACGGGGATATAAGCCCGCCGCCGTGTGCCGGCGTAGCGCGGCAAGGGGGTCCCGAGGGGATCCGGCACGGGCCCGAGCGCGTCGGCAGGCTTTTCCCCGTCGGCTCCGTTCGGGGCGCGGTACCGGGTGTGAGCCAGCGATTCGACCTCGGCGTACGCTACTTCCTGCGCCGCGACTACACGGCGGGGGCGCAGGTCTTCCGGGACGTGCTCCGCGAGGCGCCGTCGAACGCCGCGGCCTGGTCCTACTACGGCGCCTGTCTCGCGCACCTCGGCCAGTCGACCCAGGCGGAATCCGCGCTCGCGCGCGCCGTCGCGCTCGCCCCGCAGAACCCCGAGGCCTGGTTCCATCTCGGCGTCGCCCGCGCGCTCCGCGAAGAGTGGACCGAGG
>JAKACD010000048.1 GCA_021821785.1 Thermoplasmata archaeon | reverse complement strand
GGACCGAAGGAGTTCGAGGGAATCTCGTGCTCGTGACCGACGGTTGGGACAACGCCTCGAGCCGGTTCGATGTTCGCCCCACGCCGACGGCCCCCCTGCCGGAAGGGAAGGTCGACCTCGTACCGTATGTCCTCCCCGCCCACTCGGCGCTCACGTTGCGGGTCATCGGGATCGGCAGCGGCTCGGAGCGCGACAAGGGCGTGGACTCGGGCCGCATGAACCAGCTGCTGGCCCAGCTGACCGACCGGGCCCAGCAGCTCGGGCTCCCGGCGGCGTTCAGCTTCCAGGAGGTCACCACCGGTTCGGCGCTCTTTGCCCAGATGGTCCACGCGTTCATCGACGTCGGCTACGAGGGGGATCTCCCCATCGGGGAGCTCCATCCGGAGGAGCTGGCCCGGCACGCCGCGAGCGCTGCCCGGGCGCTCAAGGAGCCCCAGCAGCACGCCACGGTCTCCCGCATCAAGAGCGCGCAGGAAGCGGCCCGCGCGAACGGCTACGACACCTCCTACCAGGAAGGCCCCGACCTCGAGGTCGACGTGCTCGCGAGCGCGGGGGGACCGCCGGCCTACCTCCGGGAGCGGTACGGACCTCTCGGCGAGATCGTCGAAGAGTATCTGCAGGGGAACTTCGACGCGGCGCTCGAGCACCTCGCCCGGGCGCAGGCGGTCCTTCCCCCCGTGACCCGCCTCTACTGGGAGGCTCGGGTTCAGTTCGCGCGGCGCGCCGTGGTCGAGGCGGCCCGGGCCCTGCTCCAGGCCTGGACCGAGGCGGAGCGCCTCCCGCTGGTCGCCCAGGCACCGATCCTCCGACGGCTCGCGCTGTTACAGGCGCGGATGCAGAACGATAAGGAGACCGAGACGCTGGTGCGATTCATCGACGCGACCGAGCACAGCCTGACCTCGGGGAGCCCCGGGACGCGCGAGCGGCTCATGGACCTGTTCTCGCGGCTCATGGAGCTCAGGGGGACCTATCAGCTGACCCGCCTCGCCGGCGAGGGGGACCTCCAGGACGCCGCGCTGAAGCACGAAGCGGCGGTCGAGGACGTCTTCTCCCGGCTCCAGGACGCCCGCGTCGAGCTCTCGACGTCGGGGCCGACGGTCGAGGGGGCGCTGGACTTCATTGAAATATGCCTCGCGGAGATGAGGTAAGGGCGCGCAAGATGCCCGAAGTCAAGGTCACCACGCGTACTCGGCGGCCGCCCGGGGCGAAGCGGGAAGCGAAACCCTCGGCGGACGCGGCGCGTATCGCCGTGATCGGAATCCCGGCCTCCGGCAAGACGACGTACTTCCGTTTCCTCTCGGGCCATTTCGGGCTCAACCTGCCGATCCTGTACGTCCCCGCGCGTCCGGACGGAGGCACGCTCCCCCTCTACGGCGACCTCGAAAGCGATGTCGCGCTCGAGGAGACCACCTACGAGACGACCGACCCCACCGATCCCGAGGGCAGCCTCGAGACGACCACCCGCTACTACGTGAACCGCCCGATGGAAGATCGGCGAAAGCTGTGGGTCGAGCTCTCGGCCGGCCGCGAGGACCAGGGGATCCTGACGAAGTACCCGCTCCCGACGAAGTTCAACCAGTTCGTCGAGATGAAGATGCGGTTCCGCTACGGCGCTCCGAACGGGGAGAGCGGCTCGCGCCCGATGGAGCTCCAGACCATCGACGAGGCGGGCGGAATCATCGCGGACTACTTCACCTACGACCGGCTCTGGATCGACGCGCCCGACGGCGAGGTGACCGAGAAGTCCTGCCGGGTGATCCCCCACTTCGATTCCTGGCGCCCCGACCGCCGCGACCTCTGGCGCCGGGGGCTCACGCTCCTCGGCCGGTTCGTCCACGGGGCCGATGCGGTGATCCTGCTGCTGTCGCCCGCGCTGCCGTCGCTGCGGGATCAGGCCCAGCAGGTGAACCTGGCCCGAGGGGTCTTCCGGTACGTGCGGAGCCGCAACCTCCCGCTCGTGATCGCGATCTCGAAGGCGGACAAGCTGAAGGAGTTCTACTCCGAGGTCGAGCAATCGATACGGGATCGGGCCTACCAGAGCGCCTTTGACCCCGTGGACTTTCTCCTTCGGCGCGATGGGGCGGGCATGGGGACGATCCTGGTCGCCCAGGAGGGACGCGGGATCTCCGTCCGCGAAGACGCCTTCCTGGTCTCGAGCGCCGTCTCCACCGGCGAGGGCCACCCGCTGTTCGTCGGCGAGAGCGGGGAAGAGGCGCCGAACGTCGGCACTCCCACGATGGGGATCCCGGTGATGGTCAACACGACGCTTCCCCTGGCCCGGGCCTGCGAACGGGTGCTCCAGCGCCGCGAGACGAAGGGGGCCTGATGGCGAGCCCCGACGGCGGCACTGCGTCGGGCCTCGCGCCGGTCGCGGTCGTCTGGTGCCGGCAGGTCGATAACGAGGCCGAGAGCCCCGGCTACACGACGATCCCCGAGGAGTTCGCCGGACGACGGGAGACGCTCGAGGCGATCCGGATCATCGGCAATCTGACGATCAACATCGCCGACACGCACGACTACTGGGACCCGGATCCGGCGCAGCCCCTCTCCTTCTACCCGGGGCTCTACCTGTTCCCGGCGGCGAACGGCCGGTACACCTGCATCGGCCGGATGTTCCTCTCCACCGAAGACCGGCCGCGCCTCGGAATGAAGACCCTCGTCTTCTCGACCGAGGAGCTGCTCGCGACCGGCGAGTTCGGGTCCGCGGTCCTCCGGGCCTACCAGACGATGGGCGGACCGGCCGCCCCGGCCCGGCCCGCCCCGGAGCCGGACCCGCACATCTATCAGGCGGTCGGGGAAGGGTTCCTCTTCCACCGCGGCACGACCGACCCGGTCGTGATCGTCGCCGGGGACCTGTGGGAGGCGGCGAACCGGGTGGTGCTCGACCTCGTGCGGCAGCTCCCGGGCGCCCAGGTCGCGTTGGGCGCCTTCCTGGTGTTCCCCTACTTCCTTCCCGAGGCGAAGGTCAACCTGCACGAGTTCACCGAGCAGGTCCCGCTCGCGGTCGCGATCATGCGCGTGCCGAAGGGCGAGGCCCAAGGCGAACGGCACACCCGGCGGATCGAGAGCTGGCAGGCGGCGCCGGTCGCGCTCCGGGACCTGACCCGGCCCCCGACCGCGAAGGAGCGGGGCGCGCTGCCCCTCGTCCTACAATACGCGCGGGATCAGCTCGAACCGAAGCTCGCCGAGGTAGCCCAGCGGGTCGACATGGTCGAGAAGACCCGGTCGCGCTCGCAGCTTACCGACCCCGAGCGGCAGGGGGGCCGGGACCGGCGCAAGGAGATGTGGCGCATCGGTACGGCGATGGAGACCGCCGCGATGCTCCTGAACCGCCCGAAGGGCCGGTCGGTGCCGATGAGCGGCGAGACGGCCCGCCGAGCGAACGAATACCTGCAAGCGCAGCCGGTCGCTCCGACGCCCCGGTCCGAATCCGAGCCGACGATGCGCCCCCCCGCCGTCTCGGGACCGGTCACCGCGCAGTTGCCGCCCTGGCTCCAGCGACCCACCGACGTCCGCCTCCCGCCGCCCGGGCCCGTCGCGGTGCCGGTCTCCGTGAGCGACGATCCTTCCGCGCGGGCCCCGCCCGCGGCTCCGCCCGTCGTCCCCGCGGCGCCGCCGATCCCGCCACCGACCCTCACGGACGCGGAGCTCGAGACGAAGGTCGATCGCCTGTTGCGGCCGCGTCTTGAGGAGCTCGCCCGGAACCGACCGACGCTCCCCGACCCCGCGGTCCTCGAGGCGAAGCTCCTGACGGTCTTCGACAGCCGGCTCCGCGATGCGAACGAGGCATCGCGACAGACCCTCGCAAAGCTCCGGGCCGAGCTGGACGCGCGGCTCGCGCCGCTCGAAGCGCGCCCCACGATCGATCCCGCGACGCTCGCCGACGGCCTGGAACGGCGGGTCGCGACCCGCGTCGACGCGCTCCTCCCCGAGCTCGCCGAGAAGCTTCGCCAGACCGTGCAGTCCACGAGCGAGCTCTGGGCCGAGCGGCTGCGCGAAGAGCTCCGCCAGGAGGTCGAGGAGCTCCGCGCCCGGTCGCAGCACTCGGAGGAGGAGCTCCGGGCCGCGCTCGTCGCGCAGCTCGACCTCGAGCTCGCCGAAGTGAAGGAGCATGGGACCGCTCTCCGCGAAGAGATCGAGGGTCGGGTCCGGGACGTTCTGAAGGAGCGGACCGCCGAACTCGATGCCCGGCGCACGAAGGAGGTGCGCGACCTCGAGCAGCGCCTCGGCCTCCTCGTCGACGGCCGCTCGAAGGACCTCGAGACCCGGCTGGTCCACGCGATCACCGAACAGCGGGAGAAGGCCGTCGGGGTCGCCGACGAGCGGATCGTACAGGCCGAGCAGCGGCTCGGGACGGAGCACGAGGCACGGATCCAGGAAGTGGCCGAAGCCTCGACGGCCGCGATCGCGGGCCTTCAGGTACGGCTCCAGTCGTTCTTCGAGCAGAAGCTCCGGGAGAACCAGGACCGGGAGCGAGAGAAGTACGTCGAGCTGCTCGCCCGCCTCAAGAGCGACGTCGAGCAGTCCCTGTCAAAGGCGCTCGACTCAACGCGCTTCGACCAGGCGGTCCGGGACCGCGTGGCGCGGCTGCTCGAGGTCGCCCAGGGCGATCAGCAGAAGGCGATCTCCTCCGGCCTCGCGGATACCGAAGCGCGCATCAAGTCCCAGCAGGACGAGGCGATCCTCCGGCTCGAGCGCGCGGAGGCGAAGCTCCAGCAGCGCGAGACGGACCTCGCCCGCATCGAGCGGAACCTCCGCCACGAGACCGACGACCTCGACCGCCGCATGACGGTCATGAGCGAGCGGGTCCTTCCGCTCCTTAGGAAGACGTGGGTTCGCGTCGAGGAGCTCGACAAGCGCGGGCTCGGCGCCGCCGAGCCCGACGGTCGGGTCCAGGAGCTGCGCCGTGAGCTCGTCCGCGAGGTGCGTCGCGTCGAAGGGGAGCTCCTCGAGCAGACCAGCGAGCTGCGCGACCGCCTCGAGGGCACGATCGCCCACCAGGGGCGGATCTGGCTCAACCTGCTGAAGCAGCTCTCCGCGCAGCCGACCGAACCGCTCAAATCCGGGCCCCGGCCGCTCCGCCGGCCGCTCTCCGTCGCGAACGACCTCGACGTGGGCGCCTTGCCGGAGGACGACCTCCGCGCGCGGCCGGCGTTCGACGCCTTCGCGGACGACCCCCCGAACCCGATGGACCCCACGCCGGCGCTCGAACCGGACCTGACCGGACGCGAGCCGCGGCGACGGACCCGTCGGGTCTGAGCCGCCCCCGCAACGCTAAGCGCGGCCATCGACTCCGTGGGATCTGTGCCGGCCGAAGGCGATCACCGTCACTGCAAGGTCTGCGGCCGCGTCTGCGGCGTCGACGAGGAGACGTGCAGCCGGGCCTGCGCGCAGAAGCGGGCGCGGCAGCTCGCGAGCCGCCGCACGTACGTCTATCTGCTCTACGGGACCGCCGCGCTCCTCCTGATCGTCTTCTTGAGCCGTCTCCTGATCTGAGGGCTCGGGATGCGCGGCCCCCGGTACGGTCACGCCGTTCTCGGAGGGACTTTCGATCACCTCCACGCCGGGCACGCCGCGCTCCTCGCCACGGCGTTCCGGCTGGGGCGCACCGTCTCGATCGGAGTCACGACCGATGCGTTCCTCTCCGCCCATCCGAAACCGGACGGCGGACGGATCCCGTCCTACGCCAGCCGCCGACGCGCCCTCCGACGGTGGCTCTCGCGCCGGTACCCGGTGGCCCGGTGGAAGGTCGTTCCGCTCGGGGACCCGTTCGGCCGTTCGGTCGAACCCGGCGTCGATGTCCTGGTCGTGTCCGCGGACACCTTGAAGGGGGGACAGGCCGTCAACGTCGAGCGGCGACGCCGCGGCCGCCCCGCGACGGCGCTTGCGGTCGTGCCCCTCGTGCTCGCGGACGATCTCTTGCCGGTAAGCTCGCGGCGGATCCGGGCCGGGACCATCGATCGGAACGGGCGTCGGAGATCGCCCCTATCGTTCGGTCTCGGGCTCAGCGACGAAGCCGACCGGGACGCCGCCGTCCGTGCGATCCGTCGGGTCTTCCCGACCGCCCGGATCTGGGTCACGCTCGACCCCGTGGGGCGGCACGGGCGGGGAGCGACGGGCGCCCGATCGCTGGCGCGTGCCGCCGCCGTGGGTCGCGAGCTCGGGCTCGGGGTCGCCCGCGCCCCCCGGGGCGGCTGGTTCCTCGTGGAGCACGGCCCCCTCGGGGAGATCGGACCGATCGCGCTTCCCCGGGGGTCTTCCGCGGAGCTCGGCGCGCGGATCGCCTCCCTCCTGGCCCCTCGCGTCGGGCGCAAGGCCTTTCCGCCCGGACGACCCTCTCGCCGGTGATGGAGACGTACCTGCGCGTGACGTTCTCGAGCGAGGGCGCGAAGCCCTCGGCGGTCGCCGACCGGCTCCGCTCGTGCGGATTCCTCCCGACCCAGGGGAACTACGACTTCGTCTACGACTGGCAGGGGTCGGCCTCGCGCGACCAGATCCTCGACCTCTCGGATGAGCTCACCCGCCAGTTGCGCGGGCTGCGCGTGCTGGTCGAGATCGAGACCGTATAGCGACCGCGCACCGGCCACCAACCGGACCCCCCTCGGCGAGAGCTTTTATCGCGCATCGCCCCTCGACGCGGCGTGCAGACCTACCCCGTGCGGGCCAGTCATCGGGGCAACCTCGCGCCGCCACGGCTCGAGGAGATTGTACGGGCCCACTTCGACAGCGCCACGGCCGCGCCGGACGCCGTCTCCGCCTCGTTCGGGGCGATCTCCCGCCTCACGGTGCGCGCCGCGGGCCGCGACCTCTCGGTCGACGTCACGATGAACCCGAAGGTCCCCGAGGAGGTGGCCCGCGAGACGATCGCCCGCTACAACCGATTCCTCGAGGAGACCACCGGCTACAGCTCCAAGGAGCGGGCGAAGCGACTGCGCAAGTCCGCGAGCGCTCCCGGCCCGGGAGCGTAGGGGATGGGTCTCGGGGGGACGGGGCCGCTGCCCTCGTCCGGCACCTCCGAGCTCGAGCGGCTCCGCCGCGCGGTCGCGGCCCAGTTCCCGGTCTACGAGACGCGGCTCGGCCCGCAGTCGGTCCTCTTCGCGATCCACCTCGACCGCGCCACGCTGGCCGAGAAGTTCGACCATCTCCGCCAGGAGCTCTGGGCACAAGGATACATTCCGGTGCTACGTCGGGATTCCGGCGAAGACTTCATCGAGGTCGTGCGGCGGCCGAAGACCGGCCGCACCCGCCTCTGGATCAACCTATTGCTCCTCGCGGGCACCATCGCGACGACCACGTTCGCCGGCGCCGTCATCTGGCTCACCTACGTCGGGACGACCGCCCTCACGGCCACGGACTTCCTGAACGGGAGCCTCTACTTCGGCCTACCGGTGATGGCGATCCTCGGGCTCCACGAGTTCGCGCATTACGTGGTGGCGCGCCGGCGGCGAATGGACGCGTCGCTGCCGTACTTCATCCCCGTCCCGCCGCCGTTCCTGTTCGGCACGCTCGGTGCGTTCGTCAGCATCCGCGAACCGTTCCCGGACAAGAAGACCCTGTTCGACATCGGGGCGGCCGGGCCGCTTGCCGGCTTCGCCGCCTCGATCCCGGTCGCGATCGCGGGGCTCTACCTCTCCGTCCACGCACCGGTATTGCCCGCGAGCTACTGCGGCCCGACGATCCTCGGCCAGAGCTACGGGAATCTGCTCATCGGGACGCCGCTCTTCTGGAGCGTCCTCTCGCTGTTCGTGCCGTCGGGGCTCGTGAACCTGCATCCGCTCGCGCTCGCGGGCTGGGTCGGGATCTTCGTCACCGCGATCAATCTCCTCCCGGCGGGACAGCTCGATGGGGGCCACATCTTCCGGGCCCTGTTCGGCGAGCGCACCCGGTACGTGAGCTACGGGGTCGTCGCGCTATTGTTCGTCCTCGGCATCTACTACACGGGCTGGTGGTTCTTCGCCATCCTGATCCTGTTCCTCGGTCTGCGCCATCCACCGCCGCTGAACGATCAAACGCCGCTCGGCACCCCCCGCTACGCGGTCGGGGCGCTCGTCCTGGCGATCCTCATCACGGGGTTCGTCGTCGTGCCGATCGCGGTTCCCCCGGGGGCGCTCTCGCTCCAGAACGCGAACTGGTCGGTCCCCTCCACCCCGAGCTCGAACTACGTTGCGAACCTATCGGTGAACGTCCTCAACAACGACCCCGTCGACCATGGCTACGTCTTCTCGACGTCGGTGGTCAACGTCTCCGTTCTCGTCAACGGAACCATACGGTATCTCTCCGGTAGCGCGCTCGCGAATTGGACCGCGGCGTCGAGCTGGACGTTCTACCTCGAGGGAGGGAATGCCGTCCATCTCGGGGGCAGTTCGGTCGCGATCCCGAGCTCGGACTTCGTCACGATCAACGCGACGGGCAATCACGAGTTCCTCCTTGCGATCGACTACTCGAACCCAACCCCCGCCTACGGCGCCGTGTTCCAGCTCAACGTCGACCAGCTCTGCGCGGCGGGGGGAACCGGCAGTGCGTCGACCCAATTCACGACGCACCTCTCACTGCCCTGAAGCGCGGGCCCGCTACGGACCCGCCCGTTCGTAGACCCGGAACTCCCGGGTCAGACTGCGGTGAACGCGCACCGGCACCGCGAGGGCGAGCGTCCACGGGGAGGGCAGCGCCCGCGCGCCCACGGGGACCACGATCACGAGCCGGCCCCCGGGCCGGACACGCTCGGCCCATCTCGGCAGGACCCGTTGGATCAGGGCGTCCGCGCCTTCGCCCCCGGTGCTCGAAGATCTCCCGTACGGGGGGTCGGTGAGGATCGCCGCGAAGGGGAGCGCGGGGTCCTGGAGCTCCACCTCCGCCGCGTCGCCGACCAGCAGCTCCTCGGGCACGACGCCGAGGTGCTCGAAGTTCCGCAGGGCGCCCCGCACCATCGTGGGGTCTCGGTCGATGCCGAAGGTCCGCGCGCCCAAGAGGGCGGCCTCGGCCAGCAACGCTCCGGTGCCGAGGAACGGATCGAGAACGGCATCGCCGGGAACCGCGCGGGTCAGGTTGGCCGCCGCCCGGGCGAGGCGGGGCGGGAGGCTCACCGGCCGCTGGAACGGCAGGAGCGGCATGCGGCGGGCCTTGATACTCGTGCGGTCGACGAGGGAGAGCTCCTCGAAGAGGTGGGGCACGCCATCTCGGTCGCCATGGATCCAGAAGCGCCGCTGAGGACGCTCGAGATCGATCGTCCCGCCGCCTTGCTTGAACGCCCGGCCGAGCGTCGGCACGAGCGGGTCATCGGCGGCGGACGGCCGGCCGAGGCGACGGAACGCGGCGCTCGCGTGCGAGGCCCCGAGCTCTTCCGAGACCGTCGCGAGGGTCGCCCCGGCGGCGCGGTGCGCGAGACACCGGCGCGCGAGCGCGAGCCGGGCAGCCCACCGGGCGGGTCCCTCGGGTCCCGGCAGGTCCACGGCAACCATCCCTTCGAACGGAACGTCGCGGGGCGCCACCGCGTGGCCCCCGAGCGCTTCGGCCGCGGCCACGGCCTCGGCTGCGGCGAGGGAGAGACTCTCTCCGGAGAGCTCCACGTAGGTCCGCATCA
>JAKACD010000047.1 GCA_021821785.1 Thermoplasmata archaeon | reverse complement strand
AGTTCCCCGCGGGGGTTCGATCGTCGCGGGATACGGTCCTCGCTCACCCGGAAGGCGCCCGACGGGAGAAACCAGCGCTGCCATCTTGTCCATTCCGTGACGTCACGTCGCCGTAGGACCCTGGGGGGTGAGGAGGCTTCTCGGCAACGCACTACGGCCGCTCAGGGTCGGCCACTGCAACCGTGCCTTGGAGGGCCGCCGAAATCTCTGGAACCTCCTTTAACGGCACCGAATCTCCCTCCGAAAGAGAGGAGTCCCCCGGCGCCTTTTCGCAAAGTAGCTTCCCTTCCCTCCAGTGAGCGAGGTCGGCGACCTGGGTCTCGAACACAAAGTCACTCGCGAACCGCCGTTCGGTCCCTTGACCCACGACCGAGAAGAACGGATGCAGATGGGCCTCCAGGAAGCGATCGAACACCGGACGCATCTGCCGGGAATCGGGGGGGAAGTACTCGCGGATCCGATCCGTATTCGAGATGCCGATCGACCGCGCTCCCGCCGTCGAGCCGAGCTGAGAAATGAGGTCTTGGGCGGCCGACGGAAGCCGCAGGAAGTCGGAGAGCCGGAGAAGTTCGTGCGCGGGCTCATCCGTGCGAATGATCGTCATCAACGCCAGATTGGCGACCGCATCCTGAGGCACGACCGACCCGAGCTCGCGGGCGACCAGGAGTCGGTGCGCGGGGACCCAGTGAAGGTCGGCCGGGCCCTCGCGGTCCGAGGGGTCACCCTCGCCCGTCCGAATCTCGAGCCAGTGGGCCGCCGGATCGTTCGCCGACACCAGGGCCCAGAGGATCCGGTTCACGACGGCTCGGTTCGCCCCCCATACCAGCGTGCTCCAAGGACCTCGAGTGAGCGTGCGGGGATCGAACTTGACCATGGCCCGAGTCGCGGCGCTGGGCGCTAATGAGGTTTTGAGTAGTTAAATCTCGGGGTGTCCCCTCCGCACCCGCCCGCGGGAGGGCTCGGCCGGAGGGGTGCCGAAGGAACGGGGGACCCCGATCCGGGTCGCCTGGGCGCGGAGAAGCGCGCGGCGGCGACCGAACCGTTTCCCGCCAGCGAGCGATACAGCGAGTCTTACCGCCCGCCACGGCTCACGGTAATGAGGGCCTCACCACCGGGAATCGTTGTGGCACCCGGGAGGGAGGTTCGATCATCGGGGATCCCGACGAGGCTCGGTAAACCCGACTTGACCGTCGGTTCTTGGCCCCCGCCGCCCTTCCTGTGACGGGAAAGGCAGCTGTCAAGCCTTATGGAGCTGCAACCTCCCTTCTCGGACGCAGGAGCCCCGTTCGCGAGCGGGAACACCATGGTCGAAGGGGAGCGGACCGGGGACCTCGCACCTGCCTGGCGCGAGAGCGCCGATGTCGAAGGGGCGGACCAGCTGCGGGACGGGCAGGAGGTCCGCGTGCGTCGGATGACCGCGGAAGACCGGGAGCGGATCGCGGAGTTCCTCTCGCGGCTCACCGACGCGTCCCTCTCGGTCCGATTCTTCACACCGTTGCCCCGGAGCACCGCGCTCGCGACCCTGATGGAGGAGATCGACTCCCCCTTGTGTCTCGCCCTGCTGCTCCTCGTTCGGCACGACGGGGACGAGCAGGTGATCGCCCATGCGGAGTACGTTCGGGACGGGCCGACCGCACGCGCGGCCGAGGTCGCCTTCCTCGTTACGGACGCCTTCCAGGGTCACGGTTGCGCGACCGTGCTGCTTCATCACCTCGCGGTGGCCGGTCGCCGGGCGGGGATCCGGGAGTTCCACGGCTCGGTGCTGATGGAGAACGATCGGATGCTCGAGGTGTTCCGCGGGTGCGGCTACCCGCTCGAAGAATGGTGGGGACCGGACGCGGTCCAGCTGACCTTGTCGATCGACAAACCCCCCGGCACCGACGCCCCGTCGGTCGCCCCACAGTAACAGTGGTCCCACGCCGTGGCGCGGAGGAAATCAAAGGGCACCCACGGCACCAACGGTTTATTTGGTCCTACGCCGGTCAACGGACGAGGTAATCCGCATGGCGAAAGTCGAAGTAGTGTCGAAGGAGAATGGCCCGAACCTGGTGATGGTCGACGGCAAGCTCAAGGCGGCGCTCTGCCGCTGTGGCCACTCCGAGAACAAGCCGATGTGCGATGGCTCCCACCAGCGTCTCGGGTTCAAGGCTCCGGGCCATCACACCGTTATCCTCGAGTAGGCCCGCCTCAGGGGGGCCGAGCGCGACCCTTCGGTTCGCCCCGCTCGTAGCGCGCCGCCTGGACGCGGCGGTTCCCCTCCGTCGGTGTCCCGAGGTAAAGTCCCCGACCTAGGGGAAACAGCCCCGGCATCGATCGGACGGTGAGCCCGGCGCGGCGGAACGCCCGGCGCATGGTCGCGCGATCGAACAAACCCAGGTCATGGCGCTCGACCCAATGACGCACGGCGCCGTCGATCACGGCGAGGTGGTGCATGTCCATGATCGACCTATCTCCTCGCCGCTCCGCTACGTCGAGCCGGACGAGGGGGGACTCTCGGGAACCGAGGTGGCTGAACCCTGTCCGGCCGGCTCGATACACCCGTGGGGTCAGCCAGGGTTCGACGATCACGATGCCACCGGGCGAGAGGTGGGCCTCGAAGTTGCGCAACGTTCGAACCAGATCGGCCTCCGAGCGTACGTAGCCGATGGAGGAGAACAGGCAGGTGATGGCATCGAACCGCTCGGGGAGCCGAAACCCCCGTATCCGACCGACGAGGAATCGAGCGCGGGGAACTCTTTGCCGCGCCAGGGCGAGCATCTCGCCGGGCTCGCGTCGATCCCCGTGGAGTCGAACCCGCGCGGGAGATAGGCGAGGTGCCCGCCCGTGCCGCACGCCACGTCGAGCAGCGTGCGGGCGTTCGGAGGACCGAAGCGGCGTACCAGGCCGCGCACCACCCGGGCCTCCTTCGCGTACTCCTTCCCTGCATAGATACGATCGTAGACGGGAGCGGAGTCGCTGGAGGTGGACGACCGCGCTCGAGAGGACGGCGCCGCCGAGGCAGTCACGGCGAAGGCTATCGCGCGGGTCCTATGAAGACAGGGGCCGATACGACGGGTCTTCGCTCAAAGCGCGATCACGGTCTTGCCGACCGACCGACCCGCGCGGATCTCGGCGAGCACCGCCACCGACTCTTCGAGCGATATCGTCCGACGGAGGGGCACCGAGAGACCTCGATCGACGACGGCTCGAGTGACCCCCTCCAAAAGCTCGACCGACGGCTGGAGGTCGATCGCGATCGCCGTGACTCCTGCGGGGATCCGGTCGGGGTCGACGGCGTAGACCGTCGTGGCCGCGCGGCCGCCCGGTTTCACCACGCCGAGCCCGCTCGAGAAGCTCGCACGGTCGCTCATCAGATCGAGAAGGGCATCGAGCCCCTGCGGATGCGCGACCCGCAGGCGCTCCGCCCATCCGGAGACGTCCACGACCTCGCGCGCCCCGAGCTCGCGGAGTCGTGTCTCGGAGCCCGGACGGGCGACGGCGATCACCTCGCCGCCTCGGGCGGCGGCGAGCTGGACCGCAAAGGAGCCGACGCCGCCCGAGGCGCCCACGATCGCGACCGACGAGCCGGGGCTAACGTCGAGCCGGCCGAGCGCATCGAACGCGGTCATGCCCGAGGTCGGGATGGCCGCCGCGAGCGTGTCGGACAGGGAGTCGGGGATGCGGGCGATGGGCGCGCTCTCGGGGACCACGGCAAACTCCGCGTAGGTCCCGCGACCGACCGGATCGCGGAGGAACTGACCGTAGATCCGATCGCCGGGCCGGAAGCGGGTGACCCCTTCTCCGACCGCGTGCACACGCCCGGCCCCGTCGACCCCAGCGACCAGTGGAAAGACGTGGGGACGCCCTTTCAGGATCCCGTCGAGGATTTTGGGGTCGTACGGGTTCATCCCGGCCGCCGTCATCTGCACTAGGATCTCGCCCGGCCCCTCCGTGGGGCGAGGAAGCTCCATCAACTCGGGGGTCGCACCGAACCTGGCTACCGCGACCGCCCGCATCGCACCGCAGCTCCCGCACGGGAGAGGCTCGGAAAGCGTTTGTCGGCCCGGAGTAAGGGCTCTAATAGGCCCGCCGTGCCATCCCGGGGGTCCCGCATGGTGCTTGACCAGGACTATCCGATCGGGCGACGGCAGGCGCAGATCACGGTGCTCGGCCTCGTGATCATGGCGATCATCGGCGGTCTCCTGTTCGGCGGTTTCCTTCCCGGCGTGCATCCCGATTTCACCGCCCCCGCGATCGTCACGTTGGACGGGCACCAGTACTACGTCGAGCCCATCGTGCTGCAGGTGCCGCTGCCGGTCTCGACGTCGTCGTCTCCCTGGAACGTGACCTTCCACAATGTCACCTTCACGCTGTGGCTCACGGACTGGTACTCGGGCCCGGGCGGGATCGTGCACGGGATCGGCACCGAGCCGAACGGAACGGCGTACCCGTTCTCGCTGGGAGGGTATGCCACGAACGGCACCCGGATCACCCTCTTCCTGTCGCCGGACTACGCCTTCGGCGGCGCCTGGACGGGGGGTCCGTTCGGAGGCGTGACCGCTCAGCTCCTGGTCGAGGTGTGAGGGACCGTACCCCCGACAGGAACTTCGAGCGGAGCGCCCGATACTAAGGTCTAAGGCGCCCGAGACCGTACCCCCTCTCGGAGGACACGGATGACCTCGGACGGTCCCGGCACGGGCGGGGAGTGCCAGTTCCGCGACGAGAGCCGGCGGTGCATCTTCGTGGACGGGCATTCGGGGGCGCACGTCTGCATCGGCGCCCACAGCTCCCGGGTGGCGATCCGGGGACACGGCGAGATCCCGGAGACGACGTACCTTTCCCGGCTGAACCCACCGACCGGTGGCTCGGACTCCGCACGCTCTGCGCTCGTCAGTGGGGAAGACATCTGGGGCGAGTGGACGGAACCGATGCTCCGACGCCTTCTGGTCGAGCTGGAGGAGGCCGGGGCTTCTCCTCCGCGGGATTGGCTCACCAACTTCCACCGGTTGAAAGCGTCGAGCGACCGCAGCTGAGGGGGCCCCGCGCTCGGGTGCGGCGCGGTTGACCGACAGGCTTTCCCTTGCGGGGCAGAGGGCGACAGGGCGAGTCCATGCAGGCGCTGGGGACCTGGAAGAGGGGCTATGAGACGCTGCTCGAGGACGAGCACGCGCACGCGGTGACGGTCGACCTCCCGATCGACGAGGGCGGGCGGAGCGCCGGACCGTCGGCGCTCCACCTCGCCCTGCTCTCGCTCGCCGGCGACCTCTCCACGACCTTCGCCGTCGTCGCGGAGAAGCGGCACCTCACGTTCTACGGCCTGAGCGTCGCGCTCGAAGCCGAACGGCCCGCCCGCACGCCCACCCTGAGCCGGGTACGGGGGACCGTGCGCGTTCGAACGAAGGCCGAGCTCGCCGAGGTGGAGAGCGCGCTCCAGCTCGCCGTGAAAAGCTCCCCGGTGAGCGTGATCTTCGAGCGCGCCCGGATTCCGATCGATGTGACCGCCATCGCGATGCCCACGGTCCCCTAGCCTCTCGGTACCGGGATTCCGACGGCGGTCCACACCGCTATAGCCCGAGGGGGCGTCGCTCGGCCGGCATGCAGTACTTCGACCGGGAGTACCTCGGCCGCCCGCTCTGGGAGATCGACCGACCCCAGCCCGAGTTCGTCCGCCTCGAGGAGGCCGGGGAGATCCGGGGCCGGGTCCTCGACGTCGGGTGCGGGACCGGGGAGAACACGATCTGGTTCGCGGGCCGCGGCCACGAGTCGTGGGGCATCGACTTCTCCGCCAACGCGATCGCCCGGGCCCGATCCAAGGCCGCGGAGCGAGGTTCCTCGGCGACCTTCCGCGAAGCGAACGCCCTCTCGCTCGGTGCGTTGGGCGAGCGGTTCGACACCGTCACGGACTCCGGCCTCTTTCACACGCTCCTCGACAAGCACCGCGCGCCGTACTCGGAGAGCCTCCGGGCCGTGCTCCGACCGGGCGGCCGGTTCTTCCTGCTCTGCTTCAGCGAGGAGGAGCCGTCGTCCTGGGGCGGTCCCCGACGGATCTCCGCGCACGAGCTCACCACGACGTTCGACGACGGCTGGCGGCGAGAATGGATTCGCCCGGCCCGGTACGACGTGCGTCTCCCCGGCGTGGAGGGGAAGGCCTGGCTCGGCGCGTTCACCCGCCGATGATCGGGCCCCGGGCGAGCGATGGGGCTCGCCCCCGAGCCCGGTAGGTCGGCCGGTCACTCGAGCGTGGGTTCTTCGAGCGCCGGGCCGACCCTCGAATCGGTCTGCGCCTCGCGCTCCTCGTGGGCGAGGACCTTCTTCGTTCCCTTTCGCTTGCGCTTGGATCGGCTCCGGTGGTGTCCGCGAGTGGTCATCGTTCGATCTCCCTAGAAACGGTGGGTGGGCCTCACGCCTCCGCGGGGGAAGTGGGGGGGGCCGGGGACCGGGCCCGATCGAGCAGGCGCTCGACCTCCTCGTCGCTGACCTGATCGAACCGGGCATACCATTCCCCGACGGCAAAGAACACCTCTGGGATCTGAAGGGCGACGACCTCGTCGGCCTCGCGGCCGAGCTGATGGAACGTGTCCCGGGGGGCGACTCCCAGCGCGACAATGATCCGACGGACCCGGTGGGCGCGGAGGGAGCGGATCGCCGCCCGCACCGTTCCCCCGGTCGCCACGCCGTCGTCGACAAGGACGACCACCCGACCCGCGAGCTCGGGGAGGGGCTTACCGTGGCGATAGGCCCTCGCGCGGCGGCGGATCTCTTCGAGCTCTTCGGTGACGGTCGTCTCGAGCTCGGCGAGCGTGCAGCCGGCCTCGCGGACGCGCGGTTCGTCGATGTAGCGCGTGCCGTCCTCGACCAGGGCGCCGAGGCCGTACTCCGGATTGCCGGGAGCCCCGATCTTGCGTACGATCAGAACCTCGAGCGGCACGCCCAATCGCCGGGCGATCTCAAACCCGACCGGCACGCCCCCCCGAGGGAGCGCGAGGACGACCGGATGCAGTTGCTGGAGATGGGCGAGCCGCTCGGCGAGCCGCTCGCCGGCCTCTCGACGGTCGCGCAGGATCCCACGGCGCGAAGGGGTCGGGAACATGATCCACGACGCCAGTCCGCGTTTTCATTCGGCCCGGTGCCATTAACCCCGGGGTTTACCCGACTTGACCCGGCGCTTCGGCCCGATCGGCCCGGGTCGGCTAGATCGATTCGAGCGCCACTTCCCGACCGAGGAAGCTGCGGATGTTCTCGTCTGACATTGGCGCGCTCGCGGCGGACCCCGGGACCCGCTCGACGTCCAGCTCCACGATCCGTCCGTGGAGCCACTCGAACTCGTGGAACACGAGCGGGTCCGCGAGGTTCGCCCGGAGCTGCGCGATCATGTCGACCGGGTGGCGCAGGGCCCAGTAGTACGCCTCGACCCAGGTTCCGAACGCTTCCCAGACCAGGTCGTCGTCCAGCACGCGGCGGTGCGTGAGCGTGCCGACGAGCTCGAAGAACGTCACTACCTCCACGCTCGCGATGTCCTGATGCGCCCCGCGGAGGAGGCGGTCGGCGAGGTGCCGTCGCGCGGCGCGCATGCGGGAGGAGTCGAACCGTTCCCGCAGGTTCATGACGGCGTTCGCGGAGTTGAGCCGCTGGTTCTGCTGGGTCTGCCAGTAGAGGAGAACGATGGTGGCCACGACGAGCGCCCAGGTGCCGACGAGCGACCAGACGGCGATGTTGAACCAATCGGTCACGTGTTCTCCCCCTCGATCGTGGGCTCCCAACACTTCCCGAGCGCGGGACGGCCCCACCGGCATGGGGCAACGGCGGATTTAGATAGTTCCCCGGAGAGTTTTCGTCCGTGAGCGACCTTTCCGACCTCGTCGGGCTAGCGCTATTGTTCGTCTCGGCCGGGGCGCTCGGGGTCTCGCTCGTCCTCCTGCTCGGGAAGGCCCGGCACCGCCAGATCCAGGCTGCCTTCGCCCAGGTCACGCTGCTACCGGAACGACGGCGGACCTTCCTCGCCTTCCTCGCGCTCGAGACCGGGCTCTTCTTCGCGTCCGGGGTCCTTTTCGGATTGAGCCAGTTCGGCTATGCCGTCGGGCCGGATCCGGATCTCCTGCCCGGCCTCCTGTTCGTGGCCGGGGCCCTTTCGATGGGGGGCCTGGCCTGGGTCGCCCTCCGCCCGCGACTGCTCACCGAGGAGGAACGGCGCCGGGCGCGAGAGGCCGCCCCGATACTGGAGAGCCTCTGGATGGTGCCGTACCGTCAACCGGGCGACGAGGCGGATCCCCCGCCGGTTCGCTAGACCGCGGCCGCGCGGCCCCTCGGCGATCCCGGGCTGTGGACAGCGGTTGACGGGGGATTTATCCTGTTCCCGCCCGACCTCCGTCCGGAGCGTGGCCCATGCTCGCATCGAAGCAGGCAGACCTCGCTGGCCCGGGGATCGGGAACTACACGGACGTCGAACGGGTCCTGCCGAACGACTACCATCCTCTGCTCGCCCCCCGAGAGACCCAGCGGGCGATCTACGCCGTCAAGTCGTACATCGAGGAGCACCTCGCGAAAGAACTCCACCTCGAGCTCGTCCAGGTCCCGCTGATCGTCGAGTCCGAGAGCGGCGTGAACGATCTCCTCGACCGGGACGGCTCGCGCACGCCGATCCAGTTCCACATCTCGAACGACCACGACGAGCACCCGCTCGACGCCCAGGTCGTGCAGGCGGCGACGAAATGGAAGCGGCTCGCCCTGCGCCAGTTCGGGTTCGCCCCGGGCGAGGGGCTCCTCACCGACATGCGGGCGGTGCGCAAGGACTACTTCCTCGACCACGACCACAGCGCCTACGTCGACCAGTGGGACTGGGAGCAGGCGATCTCCGAGGCGGACCGGAACCTCGACTATCTCAAGGCCACCGTCCGGAAGATCTGGAAGGTGCTCGTCGGCGCGCAAGGGTTCATCGAGGGAAGATACCCCGAGCTCCGGGACCCCCGCTATCCGGCGCTCCCCGAGGAGATCCGGTTCCTTCACGCGGAGGACATCCTAGACATGTACCCGGACCTCCCGCGGAAGCAGCGGGAGACCCGGCTCGTTCAGAAGTACCCCGCGGTGTTCATCATCGGGATCGGCTGGCCGCTCCAGGACGGGCTTCCCCACGAGATGCGGGCGGCCGACTACGACGACTGGTCCACCGAGGTCGAGGGCCCGGGAGGGCATGCCTACCACGGGTTGAACGGCGACATCCTTGTATGGAACCCCGTGACCCGCCGCCGGCACGAGCTGATGTCGGGGGGCATCCGTGTCGGACCGGCCGCGCTGCGCCAGCAGCTGGCCATGGCCGGTCAGATCGATTTCCTGCGCTTCCCGTACCACCGGGCGATCCTCAACGGCGAGGTCCCGGCCAGCATCGGTGGGGGGATCGGGCAGTCCCGCACTCAAATGCTCCTTTTGCGGAAGGCGCACCTCGGCGAGGTGAGCGTCAGCGTATGGCCGAAGATCCTGAAGCAGATCTGCGCGCGCAAGAACATCCACGTCCTCGAGTGATCCCGTTGGGAGGGGCGCGGCGGCCCGGTCGAGTGCGCGGGGGGGCTCACAACGGGGCCCGACGGGCCAGGGCGACCAGGTCGGCGGGTACCGTGATCCCTTCGTGGAGCGCGAGCGCCACGAGGTGCTTACACGGGAGCCGCTGCGCCCGCCGGCCGGGGATCGGCGCTCGGGCCCATCGCGCGGTCCATGCCGGGCAGTCGCAGTGCATCGGTTCGAGGCGGACCCGGTAGCGGCCGTTCGCGATCCACTCGCCGTGGTGCTCGGCGAGCTCGACCGATCGGGCCC
>JAKACD010000046.1 GCA_021821785.1 Thermoplasmata archaeon | reverse complement strand
CCCCGGCGGAGGAAGGCCGCCCGGTTCTCCACCGAAGGCTCGCGGTCGGTGGTCAGGCGGCGCTCTCGTAGTAGTACTCGCCCTTCTCCCGTTGCTCCCGGTCGAGGGCGGAGCCCTCCCGGTTGATGCGCGGGCGCAGGGTCTCGGCGTCCCGCCGGTAGGTGATCTCGACCGTGCGCAGCAGCCGGTTCATGCCCTCGCGCATCGTGAACGGCCCGTCGCCCCGCCCGCGGGAGCCGTCCTCGGCCTCCGAGCGGAAGACCATGAGCGCGTCGCAGGCGAGGTCCAGGAAGTAGACGTCGTGGTCGACCACGAGCGCGGAGACCGACTGGCGCTCGACCTGTCGGCGGATCAGGCGGGCCATCGACATCCGCTCGTCCGCGTCGAGATAGGCCGACGGTTCGTCGAGGAGGTAGAGCGTCGCGGGTCGGGCGAGCGCGAGCGCGACCGCGGCCCGCTGGAGCTCGCCTCCCGAGAGGTCCGGGAGCGCGACATCGAGCAGCCCGTCGAGATGGAGCCCCGGAACGAGCTCCCGCTCGAACAGCTTCGGGTCGAACGTCGGGTCCCCGACCAGCGCCTCGGTCCGCTCCCGGAGCGACGCGGCGTTCGTGGCCCGGAGGTACTGCGGCTTGTAGCTCACGGTCACCCCGGGGGGAGGCGTGCCCCGGGTCGGGGCCTCCGCCCCCGCCAGCATCCGGACGAACGTCGTCTTCCCGGTCGCGTTCGGGCCCACGACGCCCACCGTCTCGCCCTTCGCGAGCGTGCCCGCCCCGACCGCGAGGTGGAACTGCGGGAACTCCTTCTCGAGCTCGGGGAACTCGACCAGCGCCCGCTGGCGGGCCGGCGGCTTGGGCGGATGGGAGATGAAGCGCACGGGCTCCGTACGGAACCGAACGTTCTCGTCCTTGAGGTAGCCGGTGAGGTAGGTGTTGATCGCCGTCCGCATCGGGATCGGGTGGCTGAAGACCCCGAACGCCGCCGCCTCGCCGTAGAGGAGGTGCGCGGTATCGGCGAGGTAGTCGAGGAGCCCCAAGTCGTGCTCCACGACCAGCACGCTCTTCGACGTCCCGAGCCGCCGGAGGATGCGGGCGACCCGCAGTCGATGGACGATATCGAGGTAGCTCGACGGCTCGTCGACCAGGTAGAGGTCCGCGTCGGTGGCGAGCGTCCGGGCGATCGCCGCGAGCTGGAGATGACCCCCGGACAGCTCGGAGAGCCGCCGGTCCGCGACCGGAGCGAGACCGATCTCGTCCAAGACCTTCGAGACGTTCGCGCCCTCGGCGCCCCCGACGTACTCCCGGACGGTCCCGGGCGTCTCCGTCAGGCGATCGACGTACTGGGGTTTGACGACACTGCGGAGCTCGCCCTTGGCCACGCGCTCGAAGTGCGCCCGGAGCGCGGTACCCCGGTAATGCGCGAGCACCTTGGCCCAGTCGCCGGGGGCGGTGTAATCGCCGAGGTTCGGGACCTCCACGCCGGCGAGCAGCCGAAGCGCGGTCGACTTCCCGGCGCCGTTCGGACCGAGGAGCCCCGTGATCCCTTGCGCGGGGGGCACGGGGAGACGGTACAATCGGAAGCCGTTCAGTCCGTACCGGTGGACGATCTCGGACTCGTCGGCCTCGGGCGTGTTCAGGATCTTGATCGCATCGAACGGGCACTTGTGGACGCAGATCCCGCAGCCGATGCACAGGGACTCGGAGATCACCGGTTTGCCGAGGGGTCCTTCGACGATGCACTCCTGCCCCATACGCACGGGAGGACAGTACGCCTGGCACTCCCACTGGCACTCCTTGGGATGGCAGCGGTCGCCGAGGAGGATCGCGATGCGCGCCATCGTTAGGCTCCCCGGGTGTCCCGGACGACCTTCCCGTCGCGCATCGTGAGGTGACGATCGGCCCGGGCCGCCACCTCGGGATTGTGGGTGACGAGGATGAGCGTCGCGGACCGCGCTCGGCGGACCCGTTCGACGAGGTCGAGGATCCCCTGCGCATGGGCGCTGTCGAGCTCACCGGTCGGTTCGTCCGCGAGCAGGAGCCCCGGCTGGTTCGCCACGGCGCGGGCGACCGCGACGCGCTGCTCTTCGCCCCCCGACAGCTGATGGGGGAACGCCCGTTCCCGACCGGAAAGGCCGACCTCTGAGAGGAGCTCGGAGGCCCGACGGGCCCGTTCCGCGCGCGGGACCCCGAGGGCCCGCATCGGGAGCTCCACGTTCTCCCGGGCCGTCAAGGTCGGGAGGAGGTAGAACCGCTGGAAGATGAACCCGACCCCGCGCAGGCGCAGGCGGGCCCGCTCGCGGTCGGAGAGGGCGCCGACCGAGCGGCCGTTCCATCGGACCTCGCCCTCGGTCGGGGCGTCCAGGAGCCCGAGGAGGTTGAGGAGGGTGGTCTTGCCACACCCGCTCGGCCCTTCGACGGAGACGAACGCGCCCGGGGCGAACTCGAGGTCGAGCGCCTGGAGCGCACGGACTTCTTCCACTGACCCCTGGAGGTACGTCCGAGAGACGCCCGCCAGCTCGATGTGGGGGGCGGCCCCGTCCGCGTTCATCGCAGCGCCTCCGCGATCGGAAGGCGGAGGGCCGAGCGCGAGGCGAGCGCGCTCGCGAGGAGCGAAAGTCCGGCGACCCCGAGGACGATCTCGCCGAGGATTCCCGGATCGAAGACCGCGAGCTGGGCGGCCTCCTGGACGGTCGAGGTCGCCCAGGTCGCGAGGGCCTCCACGACCAGGTAGCCCACCAGCACGCCCGTCACCGCGCCGGGGAGCGCGATCATCAGCCCGTCCCGCAGGATCGTGCCGGCGATCGACCAGCCCGGGAGCCCCAGGGCGCGCCGGATCCCGATCGACCGGCGATCCGACTCGACCCGCCGAAGGAGGACGAGGGCTAGGAAGAGGAGCCCGATCGTGAGACCGACCGAGGAGAGCGCAAGGTCGAACCCCGTCAAGACCGAGTTCGCACTCTCGAGCTGGGCGGCCTCCTGCGTGAGCGAGGTCACGCTGTAGAGCGGCACGAGCGACTGGATCGTGTCGCGAACGGCCTGGAGCGCGGAGGGGTTCACCGCCACGCTCCCGGTGACCGCGACCTGGATCGTGTCGGCGACGTCGTAGGCGGTCCCGGTCCCGCCGGGACCGAACCCGGTCATCACCTGGAGGTCGCTCAGGGGCATCAGGATGAGATAGCCGGCGGTCGGTCCGAGGAAGGTCGGCAGGACCCCGAACACCCCGGTGACATTGTACTCGATCCCGAGGGACCGGTTGGTGCTCGGGCTCAGGAGGATCTGATCGCCGGTCGTCACGTGGTAGATCGATGCGTACGGGGAGGAAACGAGAACGTCGTACGTGGCGGTCCCCCGGTAGGTGCCGTTGGCATAATGGATCATGTCCGTCGGGTCGCCGAGCGCAAGCGGGAGCGGAATGAGCCCCTTCTCCGCGGGGCTCAACGTCGGCCCGAACTGACCGGGGATGATCCCTTCCGCCAGCACGGGCGATAGAGCCCCGCTCGGCGCGTAGGCGTCGATGGCGACGCTGAGGACGGGCGAGGCCGCGACGACCGAGCCGAGCGAGAGGATCTCCAGCGACCGCTGGTGCGCGGCCGTGATCCCGTGTAGTCCCGCCGCGCTCACCACGATCTGGTAGCCGGCGTCCTGAAGGTTGGCGATCTCGTGCGCCGACACCCCCCCACCGACGCTGATGAGGATCACCGGCAACGCCACCGAGGCGGCGATCGCGGCGACCGCGAGGACGAACTGGAGGCGGGCATGCCGCAGTGACCGGCCGCGCCCGAAGCGCATCATGGAGCCCTCAGCTCCTCGGCCACCGGTAGCTGCATCGCCCGCGCGGCGGGGGCGATCGCCGCGAGGAGCCCGACTACCGTCACCAGGACGACCCCCGAGAGGATGACCCCTCCATCGAAGCCGACGAACGAGAACGAGCTCGGGAGCCCGTTGAGCAGGTGCAGAAGGTACAGATTCAGTCCGTTCGCTCCAGCGTACGCGATGGGGAGGCCGATCGCGAGGCCGATGCCCGCGAGGAGCAACGACTCTTCCACGACGAAGACCCCGATCGACCAGCGGCTATGTCCGATCGCCCGCAAGAGCGCGAGCTCCCGGCTCCGATCGTCCACGGACATCTGAAGCACGGTCGTGGCAAAGAGGGCCGCGACCACGATCCCGATGAGGCCGATCAAGGTCCCGAACGTGCGGTAGAGGTCCACCACGTGCTGGATCGCGCCCAGGATCTGGGTCAGCGTGAAGATCGTGAGCGTGGGGAACGCGGCTTGGATACGGATCTGATCGGCCCCCGCGGTCGTCGGGTCCTTGAGGTGGATCAGGAGCACGGAGGCGTAGTCCGTGCCCGAAGTGGCGCCGCCCACGATCATCTGGAGCTCGGACAGGTAGACGAACGCGAGGAGCGCGGACGGGATCAGCCAGAACGGTCCTGAGATCCCAACGACGCGGAAGGGGGTCGCGTTCGCGTACCAGCCGGGAAGCTCCGCTACCGAACCGGGGCTCACTTGGCTGGCCCAGACGACGCTCCCGACGCCCACGTGAAGGACCGAGGCGAGCGCTTGATCGAGCATGATCTCGTGGGTCACCGGGCCCAAGTAGGTGCCGTTGTCGTAGTGGGGGTCCCCGGGGTACGTGAACCCGGTCCCGTTGTAGAGGTCCGGCGTCTGGATCCCCGCGTTGTTCGTGGGGATCCAGCCCACCGTGCCCGAGCCGGTCGGGGTCCATCCGGCGGGCACGCTACTCGCGTTGGCGTCGCGCCAGAGGGAGGCGTTCCCGAACACGAGGTCCGCGATCAGCCAGGGGCTTGCGGTGACGACGTTCGAGTCGACCTGGGGGATCTGGGTGGCGAGGTGGTGCGCCTCGGAGATGGGGGGGAACTCGGTCGAGCTGATGGAGGTGTTCGCGCTCGCCCCGATCAGGTCGACCCCGCTCGCGGTCGCGAGCTCAGTCGCGCTCGCGGTGACGCCGTTCGACAGCGCGAGCAGCATCACGACGAGGCCGACGGCGAGCCCGATCCCGAGCGACGTCAGCGCCGAGCGGCCCGGTCGGCGCCGGATCGCGTCGAAGGCGTAGGGCACGAACGCACCTCCCGCCCCGCTACGCCCCGGAGGACCGGCGCAGCTCGCCCAGGGTCAAGCGATGGGTCGCCTCCACGTTGTACTTGTGGATCGATTCCTCGCTCACGGTCGACGCGCGGACGAGGGTCGAGTCGGGCAGCGTCGGGAACCGTGCCGGGACGCTCGCGAGGAGATCGCGCACGACATCCTCCACGAACTTCGGATGCCGGTGCGCGTCCAGCACGACCCGGCCCTCGTCGCCCCGCTTCAGGATGGCATAGGTCGGGCTCGACTGGGCCGCCTCGATCGTGGCGATCACCTGGTCGATCTCGATCTCGGAGGCATCGTCGAACTCGAAGACCAGGCGAGTGCGATTGCGCTGGTTGTGGGTGATCATCGGGAGCGAGGTGTAGGTCTCCTCAGCGAGCGCCGGGTATTCCTTCACGAGCTCCGCGCGGCAGGTCTCCATCGCGCACGGGCAGGCGGTCATGCCGACGGCCTCGGCCCCGACCGCTCGCTCGAGGAGGACACGGCCGTCCGGGCGTCGCACCGCGCGGGCCTCGGCGAGGAGCGTGTAGTCCTCGAAACTCTGCTTCTCTTCCGAGATCCCCTTGTTCAGGAAGTACTCGGCCGACGCTTCGACGAACGCGTCGGAAGCGTAGCCGTGCCGGACCAGGAGCTCCCGCGCGATCGCCGAGCAGGCGGATTCGAGCGAGTCGACCGGACGGGTGACGGTGGCGTCGACGATCTCGGCGAGGATCTCCGCGTTCCGCGACAGGTCGGAGCCTTTGCGGTCGGAGGGCAGGTCGACCGCGACCCGGAAGGTGACGGCGAGCGTGACCTGGCGCTCGGGGCGCTGGACGACCAGCGGTTTGCGGATCCCGGAAAGCCCCACGGAGCGCAGGCGAAGGTTGCCGTGGGCCGGTGGCTCGGCGTGAACGTCCCGCATCGACGAAGTCACGAAGGGTCCCCTTAAACGGTTGGGGGTGGCTCGAGTCCGCTCCGGTACGCGAGCCGCACCCTTATACGGGGCTGTCGAGTGTTGCCGCCATGAGCGATGTGCCGCCGCCTTCCTCGCCTTCGTCCGATGCGAGCCCGAGTGCCGCGCCGGGCGCGACCCCGACGGGACCGTACGCCGAGCGCGAACGGCTGATCACCGAGAACCTGAAACAGATCTACGACCCCGAGATCCCCATGAACATCGTGGACCTCGGTCTCATCTACGGATTCGAGTGGGCGGGGGACAAGGTCACGCTGAAGATGACCCTCACCGCACCGGGGTGCCCGGTCGCGGGCATACTCGCCGAAGAAGTCAAGCTCGCCATCGAGAAGGTGCCCCAGGTGGCGGAGGCGAAGGTCGAGATGACGTGGGATCCTCCCTGGACCCCCGAACGCATGAGCGAGTTCGCGAAGCGCCAGTTCGGCTACGCCTGAGCGTGACCGTAGCGCGCCGACCGCGGTCGCGACCGCCCTCGGGCGGCTGGTGATCTAGGGAGGGCCCTCGGGTGAGCGGGGAGGGGTCGGGACCCGCTCCGAGCGCGTCCCCGGACGGTCTCACGACCGCGGAGGCCGCGACTCTCCGCGCGAAGTTCGGGGCGAACGAGGTCCGGGAGGAGCCGGCGCATCGGATCCGGCTCCTCGTGACCAAGCTCTGGGGCCCGATCCCGTGGATGCTCGAAGCCGCCTTGGTCCTTGAGCTGGCCACGGGCCATCTCCCGGAGGCCCTGATCCTCGCGGGTCTTTTGCTCCTCAACTCGGTCCTCTCGACCTTGGAGGAACAGCGGGCGCGGGCGGCGGTCGAGCTCCTTCGCCACCGTCTCGAGGTCTTCGCCCGCGTCCGGCGCGACGGACACTGGCAGAGCCTCGCGGCGCGCGAGCTCGTACCCGGTGACCGGGTGCGGGTGCGCATGGGCGATCTCGTACCGGCGGACGTTCGTCTCCTCGAGGGTTCGGTCGAGATCGATCAGTCGATGCTGACCGGCGAGTCGACGAGCGTGACGCGCGGCCCGACCGAGACGATCTTCTCCGGAGCGACCGTGCGCAAGGGCGAGGCGACCGGCGAGGTCACGGCGATCGGCACGGCCACGTTCTTCGGCCGAACGGCCGAGCTCGTGCGAAAGGCCCGATCCCGCAGTCATCTCGAGGACCTGATGCTGACGGTCGTGCGCTACCTGCTCGTTCTCGATGCCGCGCTCGTCGTCCTCTTCCTGGGAGATGGGATCGCGCGCGGCGTCGATCTCCTCCTCCTCCTACCGTTCGTCCTGATCTTGCTCATCGCGTCGGTGCCCGTCGCCCTGCCGGCGACCTTCACCGTCGCTTCTTCCCTGGAGTCGCATCGGCTCGCGCGCGCGGGGGTCCTCGTCACCGGCCTCTCGGCGGTCGAGGATGCCGCGGGGATGGACCTCCTCTGTTCCGACAAGACCGGGACCCTCACGCAGAACCGCCAGACCGTGACCGACCTTCGGCCGATCCCGCCGGGGTCAGACACCGAGCTCCTGGCCCTCGCGGTCGCGGCGTGCGACGAGTCCACGCAGGACCCGATCGACCTCGCGATCCTCGCCCGCGCGACCGAGCGGTCCGTTCCTCGCTATGATCGAACGGCGTTCCTGCCGTTCGACCCGGCGAACAAGCGCTCCGAAGCCCGCATCCAGCATGGGGGCGAGTCCTGGCGGGTGCTCCTCGGCCAGCCGGCCGTGATCACCGCGCTCACGGCTCCCGCGCCCGGGGTCGATGCGTGGCTCGAGCAGCAGGGCGCGGAGGGCCATCGGATCCTCGCCGTGGGCGCGGGGCCCGAAGGGCATCTCGAGCTGGCGGGTCTGATCGCGCTCGCCGACCCGATCCGCGAGGATGCGCCCGCCCTTTTGCGACGGCTCGAGGGCCTGGGGATCCGGGTCGTGATGGTGACCGGCGACGCGCGGCCCACGGCGCGGTCCGTCGCCGCCTCGCTGGGACTCGAGGGACCGGTCGGAACGCGGGAGGATCTCGCGAAGGCCTCGCCGGATTTCGTCGGATACGCGGGAGTGTATCCCGAGGACAAGTTCTCCCTGGTCCAGGCGCTCCAGGCCCACGAGCGCATCGTCGGCATGACCGGCGATGGGGTGAACGACGCGCCGGCCCTGAAGCAGGCCGAGGTCGGCATCGCGGTGTCAAGCGCGACGGACGTCGCGAAAGCCTCGGCGAAGCTGGTCCTGACCGAGCCCGGGCTCGGAGGGATCGTAGCGGCGGTGGAGTCCGGCCGGCGGGTCTACCGCCGCATGCTGACCTGGATGCTGAACAAGATCTCGAAGACGATTGAGCAGGTGGTTCTGCTCACGGTCGCGTTCGTCGTGACCGGACTGTTCGTGACCACGCCGCTCCTCATCCTGGTCATGATCTTCGCGAACGACTTCGTCGTGATGTCCGTCGGGACCGACAATGCGCGGGTGTCGCAAGGCCCGGACCGGTGGGACGTCCGTCGCCTTGTGGGGGTCGGAGTGGGCGTCGCGCTCGGGTGGCTCCTGCTCTCCTTCTCCGTGGTCATAGTCGGGGCGTACGTCCTTCGCTGGCCGCTCGCGACCCTGCAGACGGCCGTGTTCCTCGAGCTCGTCTTTTCCGGCCAGGCGACGCTCTTTCTCATGCGGGAACGGGGCCCGTTCTGGAGCTCCCGGCCCAGCCCGTCGCTCTGGGTGGCCTCGGCGCTCGACATTGTCGTCCTTTCGGCGATGGCGACGTTCGGGGTGCTCATGGCGCCCCTCTCGCCCCTCGTGATCCTCGCGTTGCTCGGGCTCGTCGCGGGAGCGGCGCTCGCCCTCGACCGGTGGAAGCTCCTCCTGTTCCGGTCCACGTCGCTCTTTGGTCGCCGAGCGGTCGCCCCCTCGGGGTGACCCCGGACCCCCGCCGGCCGTCAGGTAGATAGACGGCCGGCCCCATCCCCCGCCGTGAAAGTCCGCGACGTCGAGTGGAGCGACTTCCCCGACCTCCTGGACATCTACTACCACCTCTACGACGAGCGCGCCCAGGGCGACCCGATCGGCATCACCCTGTTCTCGGAGCGGCCGAGCCACGCGGACGAGATCGATTGGTTCGCCCGGGCCTACGCTCGGTTCGAGCGCGGCGTGGACGTCTGGTCGGTCGCCGAGAGCGACGCCCGGGTCGTCGGCAACTGCACCATCCAGCGGCTCGCACCGGTCGCCGGTTCGGAGCAGGCGCACATCGGCATCCTCGGGATCCTCGTGCACCACTCGCATCGTGGGCAGGGGGTCGGAACGGCGCTGCTCACCCACGCCCTTGCCGCGGCCCGCCGTCGGTTCGAGGTCGTGCGCCTTTCGGTGTTCAGCATCAACACGGGCGCGCGCCGCCTCTACGAGCGGTTCGGTTTCGTCACCACGGGTCACTCGCCCCGGGCCGTGAAGCGGGACGGGGCGTATCTCGACGAAGAAGAGATGACGCTCGTGTTCGAAAGCGGACCCACGGGCGCGGCCAACGCTTAAGGCCCCTCGCTCCTCGGCCGGACCCGATGGCGACGGATCGCACGTGGCGCCGAGAGCTCGAGAGCGAGCGGGCCATGAAGGACGAGTTCATGGGTCGCCACCCGGAGTCGCCGTTCATCTCGGGGCGGGTGCCGTTCCATCCGCTCGTGTACTTCCCGCCGAACGCGGCGCTCCGCGTCCCGGCCGTGCTCGAGCGGCGCCCGTCCCCCGAGGAAGCGTACCTGCGGACGAACCGGGACAACCAGGCCGTGATGCGCTACCTGGGCGACCTCGTCTTCTCGATCGGTCGAAGCCCGCTGCGGCTTCGTCTCTATCACGCGGGGGAGGGCCTCGGCACCTCGGTGTTCGTGCCCTTCCGGGACGCGACCAGCGGCGAGGAGAGCTATGGGCCGGGCCGCTACCTGACCCTCGAGTTGAACGAGCGGGACGAGTACGAGCTCGACTTCAATCGGGCGTTCAACCCGTACTGCGCGTACACCGATGACTACGAGTGCGCGTTCCCGCCGGCCGAGAACGATCTCCCGGTACCGATCCGGGCCGGGGAAAAGGTCTGGG
>JAKACD010000045.1 GCA_021821785.1 Thermoplasmata archaeon | reverse complement strand
GCTCGCCCATCACGTGGATGCCAACACCGCGTGGACCGACTTCTGCCGGCTCCAGGGACTGCCCCCCCAACTGCTCGACCCCGGTCCGCCCCCGATGGGGGCGCTCATCATGCACGCCTAGGCGGGACGGGCGGGAACTCTACCGCTCGAGCTCTTCGACCAAGTGGATCGAGACGGGGAGGATCAGCTTCTCCACCGCGGTCCGGACCGCCCGTTCGCTGCCCGGGAGAGCGAACACCGGCTTTCCCGCGATCACGAACAGCGCGGCCCGGCTGATGAGCGCGAGCGGGCCGACCTCGCCGAAGCTGAGCGACCGGTAGATCTCCCCGAACCCTTCGACCTTCCGTCCGCCCATCGCCTCGAGCGCCAGGACGGTGAGGTCGCGCGAGCTCACACCCGTGCCCCCCACCGTGACCGCAGCCTCGACCTTCGGGTCGGCGAGCCACGGCTCGAGCTTCTCCCGGACATCGGCGATCGAGTTCGCGACGAGCGCGTAATGCACCACGGTGTGCCCGGCGTTCGCCACGAGGTCGCGGGCGAGGTGGCCCGACGGGTCGTCCTGCTCGGTGTGGGTGTCGGAGACCGAGAGTACGGCGAATCCGAGGGCGCGGGTGCCCCCGAGATGGTGGCGGCTCGCAGCGGACGGTTTGGCATCGCTCATGGTTGGTCGGCCGCTCCCTTTCGCTTGACAGTGACGCGCACCGGTCCGAGCGAGGTCGCGGGATAGAGGCCCCGCGCATCCTTTTCGAGGTACTTGACCATGTCCCATACGGTCAGGAGGGCGACGGTGGCCCCGACCAGCGCCTCCATCTCGACCCCGGTGCGGTCGACCGTCTCCGCCTCCGCCCGTACGCGGACCCCGCGCGGAGAGACGGTGAGGTCGACCGAGCTCCGCGTCAGCGGCACGGCGTGGCAGTGCGGGATCAGCTCGGGAGTCCGCTTCATCGCCAGCAGTCCGGCCAGTTCTCCGGCGGCGATGGGATCGCCCTTCTCCACCGACCGCGCCCGCACCGCGCGCCGGGTGGCCGCGGAGAGGGTCAGCTCGCCGACGGCGACCGCCTGACGAGGGACCCGGGGCTTCGCGCCGACGTCCTTCTGACGCGCCACCGCGGACTCACTTCCCTTCCGGTCGGCCCACCGCCACGTGGGCGAGGACCGCTTCGAGCTGGATGCGGTCGGACGCCCCTTCCGCGAGACGGAAATCGACCTCGCCGAGATACTCGACCAAGCGCACCTTCTCCCGGGCCGAAAGGACCGTCTCGGGGATGTCCGGTAGGTAGCTGTGGATCGCCCGCAGGATGTCCTCGCCCGAGGCCCCGCGCTCGGTGAAGACGCGGTAGAGCCGGTCGCGGGCCTCGACGAAGCGTCCGGCGAGCGCCGCGGAGAGCATCGCTTCGACCTCGCGCCGCAAGGGCACGGTGGCGTACTCCTTCACGGTCTCGGCCGTGACGTGGTCGGTGTGGGTCGCCGTCAGCTGAAGGAGGTTGACCCCTCGGCGGAGGTCGCCCGCGCACGCCGCCAGGATCGTTTCCATCGCGTCGGGCGCGATCTTCTTCCCTTCCGCCTGGGCGACGCGTTCGAGCTGGGTACGGACCGCCTCGGTCGAGTAGGCGCGGAACCGGAAGACCGCGCAGCGCGACTGGATCGGGTCGATGATCCGCGAAGAGTAGTTGCACGAGAGGATAAACCGGCACGAGCCGGAGTACCGCTCCATCATCCGACGTAGGGAGGCCTGCGCTTCCGACGTCAGGTTGTCCGCCTCGTCCAGGAAGAGGATCTTGAACCCCACCTCCCCGAACGAGCTCGTGCGGGCATACTCCTTGATCGTCGTGCGCACGGTGTCGATCCCGCGGGAATCCGACGCGTTCAGTTCCAGGAAGTTCTGACGCCACTCGGAGCCGTACAGGTCCCGGGCGAGCGCGATCGCCGCGGTCGTCTTGCCGGTGCCGGGGGGCCCCGCGAACAGGAGATGCGGCATCGAGCGCTTCTCCGCATACGCCCGCAGGAGGGGCACGATGGCCTCCTGGCCCACCATCTCCTTGAGCGAGCTGGGACGGTATTTCTCGACCCAGATCGCCTCGGCTCCCTTGTCTACCATGCAGCCCTTGGCGGTCTGGCGGGCCGGCTAATTATGGTTTCCCGGGGCGGGGGCGACGGCCGGGCCGTCGTCGGGTACCCCCTCCTCCCTCGAGGGCGCCGCCCGTTCCACCGTGCGGTGCCGACGGAGCGACTCCGCGAACACCCGCCCGTACTGCCCGAGGGCTTGCCGGTGGCCGCCGTGATCCTCGCCGGCGACCACCCCGAGGAACCAATCGAGCTGCTCGAGCGAGAGCCGGAACCAGCGATGGTCCGCGACAAGGAGACGCCGGCGCCGATCGAGCTCGGGCGAGTGCGACGCCGCCTCCGGGATCGACCCCCCGTCGGTCCGGCAGTGCTCGAGCACCGTCCGACGTATCACGGCGACGACCTGGCGCAGGTCCTCGAGCGGGTACGCTTCGAGCAGCACGAGGGCGCGGCTGACGCCGTCGAACCACTCGACCACGTCGTCGAACTCCGTGGGCGGTTGGCGCGGGTCCACGGGCGCCGGCGTCGCGGCCACGCGTCCCTCAGGGCGGGCGTTCGGAAATACTCGATTGCGTCGCCACGGGAACTCGACCGGTGCTCACCGTTCGTGACCGACCTACGGCCGTTCGGTCCAAGCCGCCCGAGATGCCTCTGCCCCTCGCGGACCGAGCTCCTGGGACGGACCTCCGTCGAGATCGCGGCACTGCGGCGCGAAGCCGAGACGGCTCGACTCTTGCGCGTCGCCCACCACGACGCCGCTCCGCCGGCCTCCCGTGCCGAGGCGAGCCGGGACGGCAACGCGCGCCCCCGACGGGAGCGACGGGGTGGGCTGGCCCGATTCCTGGTCGGCCCCGCCCGTCGGCCGAGGCCGATCGGGCGGGAGCCTGAGGCCAAATAGCGCGGCCGGCTCAGTGGGCGATGGCGAGCCGCCTACCGCCTGCGCGCGAAGGACGCTCGAACGTCCACGGGTACCTGCTCTACTGGAAGTCGATCGGGGACCCGGGTCCCCGGGGCACCGTGGTGATGCTGCACGGGGGCCCCGGCGCGACCCACGAGTACCTGCTCCCGTTCGCCGACCTCGCGCACGAGGGCTATCGGGTCGTCTTCTACGATCAGCTCGGGTGCGGACGGTCCGAGCTCGCCCGTTCGCCCGACGAGTACTCCATCGACCGGGACGTCGAGGACCTGCAGGCGCTCCGAGCAGCGCTCGGTCTCGACCGGTTCCACCTGATCGGGTCGAGCTACGGGGGGTTGTTGGCCATCGCCTACACCCTCGCCCACCCCGAGCCGGTGAAGACGCTTGTCAGCGTGAGCGGCCTCGCGGACGTCCCGCTCGCGGTCCGAGAGATGCAGCGGCTCAAGCGCGAGCTGCCGGCGCCGATCCCGGCGGTGCTGGATCGGTACGAAGCGACCGGGGAGTACCAGCACCCGGAGTACCTCGCCGCGGTCCAGGAGTTCTATCGTCGGCATCTGTGCCGACTCACCGACTGGCCCCCGGACCTCCGATACTCCTTCGAGCACCTCAGTCTCCCGAAGTACGGCACGATGAACGGCCCGAACGAGTTCACGATCCAGGGCACGATCCGCGACTACGACGCCACCGCACGGCTCCACGAGATCCGAGCCCCGACCCTCGTGACGGTCGGGCATTACGATGAGGTGACCCCGACCGTCGCCCGGTCGATCCAGGAGCACATTCCGGGCTCGGAGCTCGTCGAGTTCCCCGAGAGCTCCCACGTCGCGTTCTGGGAGGAGCGAGCGCATTATTTCGAGGTCCTGCGCGCCTTTCTCGCGCGGCACCCGTAGTGCGGCCAGGGATCTTTTCCCAGCCCCCCACTGCGTGGAGCGGGGCTCACCGGCGTGAGCGAAGGCGCCCGGACGCGTCTCGGGGCACCCCCTACTTGAAAGGGGTGGGCCACGCCTCCCCCGGTCCGAGTTATAACGAACGGGGACCGTGACGGGAGGGGGTCCATGCGAGAGTTCCTGGCCCACGTGCCGTTCCGGGGAACGATCCGCGACCGGTCCGTCGAACCGTACCTCCGCCTTCTCAAGGGGCTGCGGACCCGGCGCCGGGTTCGCGGCGTCCTCTTCGATATCTCGAGCGGCGGCGGCGAGTCGATCGCCTCGATGGATCTGTACCTCGCGGTCAAGCGCCTCGACCAGGTCAAGCCGGTCTACGCCACGATCGGCTCGATCGGGGCCTCCGGCGCGTACATGGCGGCGCTCGGGGCCCGACGGGTCTTCGCGTATCCGGAGTCGGAGGTCGGTTCGATCGGGGTGATCTATCCGCATCTCGCGACCCGCGAGCTCCTCCGCCGAATGGGCATCGGCCTTGAGCTCGTGCACGCCGGCGTGCACAAGGACGCCTACCAGGGGTACCGCCCCCTCACCGAGGAGGAGCGCGCGAAGCTCCAGGCGATCGCCGACGAGAGCCACGACGTCTTCGTCCAGCTCGTGGCGCGCGAGCGACGGCGGTCGGTCGAGGAGGTGCGCGCGCTCGCGACCGGGGAGTTCTGGACCGGGACCCGGGCGCTGGCGCTCGGCCTCGTCGACGCCCTCACGGACCGCGAGGGCGCGCTCGAGGAGCTCGCCCGGACGACCGGCGTACCGGTCCGGAAGACGGTGCGGGTCCTCCCGCCGCGGCCGTTCCTCGATCGGATCCTTTCGGGCAGTCAGAACGACGTACAGGGTGGCCTTCTCGGTCGATTCCACGACGCGGTCGAGGACGCGGTGTTCGACCTCGGATCGCTCTCGCTCCGTCGGTAGCGCGACGGCGCCCGAGAGCCCTTAAATATCGCCCCGGCGCTCGGCCATCGAGGAGCGATGCCCGACAACAATCGCCGGACCGGGTTCTCGAGCGCCGCCGGTCTCATCCAGTACTACGACATGGAGGAGACCCGGGCGCTCAAGATCAACCCGTACCTGGTCATGGCGCTCGGGGTCGGCGCGGCGGTCTTCGTCTCGATCCTCAACTGGCGCCCGATCTAGTTCCGCTCGCCGCGCGCCCTCGCAATCACCGGGATCGGCTCCAGCGCGCGCTCCTGGCCGGGAAGGAACCGGCCCTCGGCGGAGCGGCCGAGCAGAAAGACCTTCGAATCCGGCGATTCATCCAGCTCAAGGTAGCCCGTCCGGCGCGCGAGACGTCGGGCGAACTCCCCGATCTCCTCGTGGGTCGGCACGTGGTCCCGGCCGAGGCGCTGACGGGATTTCCCCATGTACACGTACCCTTTCGGCTCGATGAAGTCGGGCCGCGCGATCAGGTCGAGCTCCCCGTACTCCCCGACCCAGCCGAGGTTCCAGCCGCGGACCAGCGTGTGCCGCACCACCCGACGGGTACGGAGGTCGCGCACGATCGCGAGCGACTCCTGGAGGCGGTCCCAGGCGTGCTCGTCGGCCGGGAGGGTCAGGCGACGGAACACCTCGCGATTCGGGGCCGTCACGGAAACGTAGAGCTGCGTCGGGAGCGGGTCGAGGGCGCGCAGCGCGTCCGGGTTCGTTCCGTTGGTGACGAGGAACGTGGTGATCCCGCGCTCGTGGCAGAGCTCGAGGAACCGGTTCATCTTCGGGTAGAGGGTCGGTTCGCCGGTGAGCGAGATCGCGATGTGCTTCGGCTGCTGGGACGCCTCCCACCGGTCCAGCTCGACCTCGGGGTCCCCCTTGAACCCGGAGAGGATCCGCTGCTGGGCCGCGATCGACCGGTCGAGGAGCCCCTCGGGATCGTCGTACTCGGGCATCGGCCCGTCGTTCTCCCAGCCCTGATTGCGCCAGCAGAACCGGCAGTGGAGGTTGCAGGAGTCGATCGCGGGCGACATCTGGAGGCATCGGTGGCTCTCGATGCCGTAGAAGCGGCCCTTGTAGCAGTCCCGGCCCCGGACCAGCGACTCGTGGGTCCAGTAGCACATCTTGACGGCCGAGTGCTTGCCGACGAGCTGGTAGCCCTGGCCGGCCAGCTCGGTCGAGAGGTCCTGGTCCCCCATCGCCGGGCGGTCCGACTCGGGGTCGGGCCATAAGGTTTGGGAAGCTGCGCGTCGCCGAGAGGGCGGGCGCCGCGGCTCGAGGTCTCGCCGGGCGTGGGGCGAGCGCCCGACGCCCTCCTCCCCGGCCTAGGTGAACTCTTCCCGCTCGAAGAGGAAAAGGCCCCCGATCGTGGTGAGGAAGAAGTAGCCGAGCATCACGCCGATCCCTTCCGCATAGGTCGGGCTGTACACGGTGGCAAGCACTCCGGCCGCCCGCACGTGCGCGACGTGCTCGGGCACGCCGGTCAACGGGTAAGAGATGACCCCGCTCACGTACGAGAGAAGGTACCACGGCTCGGTCGCCGTCAGGGAGACGATGACCGACTGAAGGATCGAGAAGCCGATCAGGAACAGGACGGCCACGACCAGGACGGCATAGAGGCTCGTCTTGAACAGCGAGCTGAACAGGAAGACGAACCCCATCAGCGCGAGGAGGTAGAGCAGCGCGAGGGCGAACGACGCGAGCAGCTGGCCGGGGTCCGAGAACGCCGACCAGCCGAAGTACGCGACGCCGTTCGCAAGGACCACCACGAGGTACAAGAGGATCGAGACGATCGACGCCAGAAGCACGGCGAGGTACTTCCCCGCATAGACCGTGACCCGCCGGAGCGGAAGGCCCATCAGGAAGTACCCGGTCTTGTTTTGGAATTCCCCCGCGATCGCGTCGCCCCCGAAGATGATCCCGGCGAAGAGGATGAGGAAGGCCGCTCCGCCCCCCCAGATTCCCCCGTAGAAGTTGTTGGGGCTCGAGAGGAGTCCCGACGGCCGGAAGTGGGCGATGACCAGGGTGAGGATCGCCCCAAGCGCCACCACGATCGCGATCATCAGGAGGAACCGGCGGGACCGCAGGTAGTCCCGGAGCTGGTAGCGGGAGAGGATCAGGGCTTGCCCTACGGTGTCCGGCACGCGCCCGATCGCCCCGTCCGGCGCCGGGGTCGAGGCCGGGATTGGACCGGCCGAAGAGCCGCTCATGCATCCCCCACGGAGATCTCTCTCAGATAGACCTCTTCGAGCGCGCTCCGTGACTGGTGGAAGCTCACGAGACCGCTCGGAAGGCTTGCGAGCCGCTGGACGACCGTCGCCTGACCCCCCAGGTCCCCGCGCAGCTCGACCGTGATGCGGCGGTCGCTGGACCGGGACCAGCCGACCACCTGGGAGAGCCCGCTCAGCGACGCCCGCAGTGCGTCGTCCTCCACCGGGGAGGCGAACTCCGCTTCGACCGTGCGGGACCCGGTCCCAAGCCGTTGGGAGACGTTCGCGAGGGTATCGTAGAAGAGGAGCTTGCCCCGGTCGAGGAGCGCGACCTCGTCGCACACGTCGACGACCTCGCTGAGGATGTGGCTGCTCATGAAGATCAGCCGGTTCTCCTTCTTGAGGCCCTTGACGATCGCCCGCACCTCGGCCATCCCCCGGGGGTCGAGGCCCGTGCTGGGCTCATCGAGGATCACGACCTCGGGGTCGGAGAGGAGGGCGGCGGCGAGGTTCACGCGCTGCTTCATTCCCTTGGAGAACCGACCGACCTTCTGGCCGGCCCAGTCCCCCATCTTCACTTCCTCCAGGACCGTGGTGGTGCGACTACGGATCTCCTCCGGCCGCATCCCGCGCAGCGCCCCGCTCATTTCGAGGGCCTCCCGGGGCGTGAGCGAGGGATAGATCTCCGGCGTTTCGATGAGGTCGCCGCAGACGGAGAGCGCGCGCTTCCGGTCCTTCTGGACCGAGACCCCGTTGATGAACGACTCGCCTTCGGTGGGGAAGATCAGGTCGGTGAACATCTTCAACGTCGTGGTCTTGCCCGCGCCGTTCGGCCCGAGGAACCCGACGCACTTCGCCCCCTCCACCTGGAGGTTCAGGTGGTCGAGCGCCGTGAACGAATTGAACCGCTTCGTCAAGTCCACGGCGTGGATACTCGGGCTCATGGTCAGTGTTCCCCACCTTTCCCGACCGCAGATAAGCACGACCCCGTCAATGTGACGTTGTCGCAACGGCGGGCCGAGGCGCCGCCCCCACACCGACTTTCGCCCATCGCAGCGAGAGCGAGTTGAGGACCACCGTGGTCGACGAGAGCCCCATCGCGAGCGCCCCGACCATGGGCAGAAACGCGTAGATCCCGAGGCCGAGCCAGGGAACGAGGCCGCCGGCCGCGATCGGCAGGAGGACCGCATTGTAGCCGATCGCCCAGGCAAGGTTCCCCCGGACCCGCGCCACGGTCCGGCGGGCGAGCCCGAGCGCGGTCGGCACCCCCCGTAGGTCCGGCCGGACGAGCAGGACCTGGCCGGCCTCCCGCGCCACGTCCGTCCCGGTGCCGATCGCGATCCCCACGTTGGCGGCGGCCAGCGCCGCCGCATCGTTGACCCCATCTCCCACGAACGCGACCCGACGACCCTGCTTCGCGTACGCTTCGACGAGCGCGACCTTGCCGGCCGGGGTCACCTCCGCATGGACCTCTTGGATCCCCACGAGCGCCGCGATCGACCGGGCGGCGGCCGGGTGGTCGCCGGTGACCATCACGACCTCGACCCCGAGGGCGCGGAGCGCGAGCACCGATTCCCGAGCGCCCTCCGCGAGGGGGGTCCGGAACCGAAGGATCCCGGCCAGCTTCCCTCCGTCAAGCACGGCCGACCAAGTCTCTCCGGCCGTCACCGCACTCTGGATCGTCGCTTCGGCGGGAGCAAGGTCGACCCCATCCTCTCGGGCCGCGTCGCCGCGGAGCACCGCCGCCGGACGCCCCTCGAAGCTCCCCCGGACCCCGCGCCCGGCGTCGAGCCGGACCTCGGAAACCGGGGCGGGGGGGACCCCGTCCCGCATCGCGCGGTCCCGAACGGCCTTCCCGAGCGGGTGCGAGGCGCCTTCCTCGAGCCCCGCCGCGAGCGCGAGGACCGACGCGCTCGTGGCCGGAGCGATCGGGTGCACGTCGGCCAGCTCGGGCTCGGCGGTCGTCAGAGTGCCGGTCTTGTCGGTGAGGACGAGGTCGGCCCGAGCGCTGCGCTCGATCGCGTCCTCTCCCCGGAACAGGATCCCCGATTCGGCGGCCCGCCCGGTCCCCACCAGCACGGCCGCGGGGGTGGCGATCCCGAAGGCGCACGGGCAGGCGGTGATCGCGACCGTCACGAAGACCAGAAGGGCCACGGTCGGGTCGGCGCGACCCAGGAAGAACCAGCCGGCCGCGGCGGCGAGGGCGAGGCCCAGGACGAACGGCACGAAGACGGCCGCAATGCGGTCCGCCGTGCGTTGGAGGGGGACGCGGGACATCTCCGCGGCCGTGAGCAGATGGCCGACCTGGGCGACGAACGTGTCGGACCCGACCCCGGTCGCCTCGACGTCGACGAGGCCCTCCTCGTTGATCGCCCCGGCGAGGACCCGGTCCCCGGGACCCTTCGGAACCGCGATCGACTCTCCGGTCAGCAAGGACTCGTCGACGCTCGTGCGGCCGCTCTGCACGATGCCATCGGTCGGGAACCGGGACCCCGGACGGACCCGGACGACGTCGCCCGGGGCGACCTCACTGACCGATACGGTAACGGGCTGCCCGTTGCGGATGACCTCCGCCTGGCTCGGAAGGAGCTCGTGCAGGCGGCGCAGGGCGGAGCCCGCCCGGTCGCGGGTCAGATGCTCGAGGTAGTTCCCTGTGAGGATCAGCGTGACGATCAGGGCCGAGGCGTCGAAGTAGAGCGCGGAGGGAAGCGCCCCCGGCAGGGCGAGGACCGCGACGCTGTAGACGAACGCGGTGGTCGTGCCGACCGCGATGAGGACATCCATGTTCGCGACCCGGCTGCGCAGCGCGTCGTAGGTCCCCCGGTAGAATACGGAGCCCGGATAGAACTGGACGACGGCCGCGAGGACCGCGGCGGCGTAGCCGGCGAAGGGGAGCGCCGGGCCGTACGCGAGAACGAGGAGGACGACCGATAGCGGCCAGGCGACCTCGAGCCGTCGTGCCAGGCGGTGGCGCTGAGCCTCGGGCTCCGCGAACGAGAGCAGGCAGCTCTCCGAGCAGAAGTAGTAGGAGCGGTTGTCCCGCGTCAGCTGCAGCGCGTCCGCGGCCGGCTCGACGAACATGCCGCAGATCGGATCCGTCGCCATCGCTGGACGGGACGGGAGGGGAAGCGGCCGACGACTAGGCGCTGTCGCGTCGGTGCGTCTGGTCGTACTTCTTCTGGCAGCCGACGTTGCAGAAGTAAATCGTCTCACCACCGTAGTTCGCGTGCGCGGCCGCCTTCGAATGCTCGATGACCATCCCGCAGACGGGGTCCTTGACCTTCATGCCGCGCCCTACCGGTACGGGGGTTATAGGTGGGAGGTAAAGCCGACGCCACGACCTCCGAAACGCCTATCTGCCCCGTCGCCGGCGGAATCGGTCGATGATCCCCGATCTTTCCCCGACCGAGGTCGCCCGCAAGCTCGAGACCGCCCCCGACCGCGTCGTCCTGCTCGACGTGCGGGAGCCGAACGAGCGGAGCTTC
>JAKACD010000044.1 GCA_021821785.1 Thermoplasmata archaeon | reverse complement strand
TCGGGGGTGATCCGAGACCTGCGACCGGACTCCGCTGGGCGCGGTCCCTCGAGAGAGAATCGACGTTCCCGGGGCCCCCCGCAGGCGAGAATCGGCGGCGACGCCCGGAGGGGGGATGTAATGAGGATGGGACGATTTCATTTTGAGAGAACAATGTCGAGCACCTGTCCGGACTGCGGCGAAGCCATCGAGTACACCGACCGATCCGTTCGGCTTCGGACGGGTACCTGCGGTGCCTGCAAGCACGAGTTCACCTTCGTGGAGGGCATCGCCCTCTCGGTCCCGGGCGCCGCCGAAATGCCTTCGGGCGCGGCGGCCGCCGAGTCGCCGGCGCCTCCCGAAGGGACGCCGGAGTGCGCGGAGTGCGGTCAGCCTCTCGCCTTCCGGGCGATGAGCGATGGGTCGATCGAGGCCCGCTGCGATGAGTGCGAGACCACCGCCGTCTATGTCGCCCAAGGCGGCGAGGAAGAGGCAGAGGAGCGCCCCGTCCGTGGGGGTCCGCGAGGCCGCCCCCGTGGCGGACCGGAGGATCGAGAGTCGCCCCGCAGCCGGCCGTGCCGTCAGTGCGGCGCCCCGCTGCGGTTCACCACCAACGAAGAGGGCTCCCTCGTCGGGGAGTGCGACGCCTGCGGCAACCGGTTCGTCCTCCCACCCCGGCGCGACTTCGGTCCGGGCGGGGGCCGGTTCGGCCCGGGCGGGCGTTCCCGGCCGGGAGGCCGGTTCGGGCCTCCTCGCTCCGGCTCTTCGTGGGGCCGCTCGGGGGGTCGCCCGGAGCGGGGCGGACGGGGCCGCGAGGGCGGGTACGGTTCGCGCGACCGCGACGACCGTCGGCGCCGGCGACGTCGGACCGACGACGAGTAGTCCCCGAGGGGGACCATCCCTACCCCCCCTCGGACCTCAGACGGTCCGAGTGGCTCGCTGAATTGCCTCGGCGGACTCGGATCCCTTTCAACCGCCGACGGCGGCCGGGATTTCCGGCCGAGCGCACCCCGGATCCCTCACGCGAACGGATCCGAGGGGGCCGGACCCTGCTTCCGTTTCGCTGGGGGGCTACCCGTCGGGCGACCCTGCGCGGTCCAACGTCGAGACCGCGGGCACGCCCGAGGGCGCTCGGCTCCCGAGCTGACCGATAAGAAAAAAAAGGAAGCCGGAAAAGGTTGGTCTCGGGAGGCTCACCCGACCTTAGGCTGGAAGGACCTTGCGGCCGTAGTTCCAGTTGGTCAGGTCCGCCGTCGCGACGTACCAGGCCACGAGCCCGGTGAAGATGATCTCCCCGCCGACCGCCCAGTTCGCGCTGCCGTCCGCCGCGAAGGTCGTCTGCCCCGATGCGAGGCTCGCGAACTTCACGACGAGCAGTACGAACGCGATGAACAGGAAGAAGAACACCGCGACGATGCCCCATCCATGTTTCGGGCTATTAATCAGGAAGGTGAACGTGAACATCATCCACATGAACGAGAACCCAGCGATCCCCCAAAGGACCGGGGTCGATCCGCCCGCCTGGCCGAGGAACGTCGTCAGCATCAAGGTGAACGCCCACCAGAATGCCCCGTACCCCACGAACGCGGACCCGGCGAACATGTTCCCCTTCCTGAGGGCGATTATCCCCGCGAGCAGCTGGGCCGTTCCACCGAACGTCAGGGCCATCCCATAGACGACCCAGTTGTTCGCGAACCCAGCCGAGTACGGGGTAGGCAGGTTCGACAACCCCGCGACCATCGTCGTGGTTCCGAATCCCATCAGACCCACGACGGCGGGACTCGCCCACCACTCCGGTTTCTCCTCCACTCTGGGTGGAGCCTCCCTCATCCCACTAGCTGTCTCCATCGTCTCTCCAGACGCTGGCATGTTAGAGGCGCGCACGCGATTCAACTACATAATCCCTGTTTTCGACGGGAGATATTTGTTACAGTCTAGAACACGAAATTCTCCGGCGGAGAACCGGTTCCAAAAGCCGTCCCGGGGAGGGGTGAAACTTAAAACCCCGTTCGGCTCGGCCGGAGCGGTATGGAGGACACGAAGGAACTCGAGCGGATCGTGGTCGGCGAAACCCGGGTGACCCTGAACCGGGACCTGTCGGTCATGAACCCGAACCTGGTGGCCGGTTCGCAGGGCCTCGTGGTCGGAAAGATCGCGAACTACACCTTCAAGGTCGCGTTCCCCAAGGTCACCGTCGGCATCAACTGGCGTGACTGCGACATCGTGGCCGGCAAGACCGGAATGCCGACCGACGCGGACCAGCCCAAGGTGATCCCCAAGCCTCGCCATATGGGCGAGGAGTAAGCCGGTCCGACCGGACCGGTCGCGGCCCCCTACGAACTCGGGCCCGTCACGGGCAGGATCCGACGGATCAGGTCGAGCACCCTATCGAACCGGTCGGCGACGTGGTCGGTCGCGGGCCGGTCCCACCCGTCGGGAAGGAAGAGCGCCTTGTACCGAGCCCCGTACTGCTGAAGGCCGGTAAACAGGATGCCGGCGCGGTAGCCGGCCCGACGCGCTCCCTCGATGTCCGACCATCCGTCCCCGACGTGGACCGCATCGGCCGGGGTCGAACCCAGGCGGTCGAGGGCGGTCCGGAAGATCTCGGGCGCCGGCTTGGTCCAGGGCAGCTCGTCGCTGAAGACGAGCGTCTCGAGGTACCGATCGAGGCCCAGCGATCGAAGGACCGGCTGGAGGAACGCCCCGGGTTCTCCCACGGTGTTCGAGATCAGACCGAGCCGGTACCCGTCGGCCCCGAGCGCGGCCAGAAACTCAAGGGCGCCGGGCGCGCGCACGAACTCGAGCCTCTGCACGATCTCGCGGAGCTCCGCGAGGTAGGGGGTCACGTCGGGCCGGCGGCCGGTGGCGGCGCCGGCCCGGAGGAGCTGCTGGGCGGGGGTGACGGTACGTCCCTGGCCGGCCGCGGAGACCGCCTCGGCATAGATCGTGTCGAACGCCGACTGCATCTCACCCTCGGAGAGTGCCGGGGCCCCCGCCGTGCGCGGGGCCGAGCTGAGGTAGCGCGTCGCAAGCCTCGACTGGGCGCGCATGTACTCCTCCTCGTCGTCCGGCGGTAGGTAGAGGAGCGTATGCCAGAGGTCGAGGGTAACGGCCGGCACGAGGGTCGTGTCACCCGAGGGCGGTATATGGCTTCCCTCCGGTCGAACGGGAGCGGGTCGAAGCCCGTCGCTCTCTCCCCCGATGCCTTCCGACCCGTCGCCCAGGCTCCGGGGCCCGGGGGAGCCGCCGACCTCAAGACGGGGTCGGCTCTTCCCCGGCCCGATGAACGATCCCCGGCCCCCGCGCCTTCTCGTAACCCTCCCCCCGCGTGCGCCGGTCGACCAGGCGATCGGCCGCCAGTTGCCCGACCTACCCTGGGTCTACGCGGAGCGCTCGTCGCCCCAGGAGTGGGGTTCGGTAGAAGCGCTCCTCACCGGGACGATCGAACGGGAGCTCGGATCGTACGACCGCCACTCCACTCCCCACCTTCGGTTCGTCCAGCGGATCTTCACGGGCCTCGACGGATTCCCCTTCGGTTGGTTCGACGAGTCGGTCCGCGTCGCGGGCAACATCGGGGCGTACGCCCCGTTCGTGGCGGAGCATGCCGTCGCGCTGGCGCTCGCCGCCGCGCGCGACCTTCGCGGCGCGCATGAGAAGGTGCGGGCGGGCCGGCTCCGGCCCCCGCCCGAGCAGCGCCTCTTCTTCGGGCGGACCGCGGTCATCCTCGGCTACGGCGAGATCGGTCGGGCGATCGCGGCCCGGCTCGCGGGGTTCGGGATGCGGGTCCTCGGGGTCAATCGGGGGGGACGGATGACCCCCGGCGTGGCCGGCATGTACCCCGCCGACGCCATTGCCGAGGCGCTCGCCCAGGCCGACTTCATCTTCGAAGCGCGGCCGCTCACGCGGGCGACCCGTGGGTCCCTGAACGCGGAGCTGCTCGCGGCGATGCGACCGAACGCGGTCTTCGTGAACGTCGGACGGGGCGCGACCGTCGACGAGGAGGCGCTCTTCCACCACCTCAAGGAGCATCCCGAGTTCCGCGCCGCGCTGGACGTCTGGTGGGACGAGGATTTCGCCGGGGGCCGCCTCGGGACGGGCTTCCCGTTCGCGGAGCTGCCGAACTTCCTCGGCACGCCTCACACCGCCGGCTTGGGTCCCGGCGTGGAGCCGCATATCCTGGCGAAGGCGCTCGAGAACCTCGACCGGTTCTTCCGCGGCGAAGAGCCGCAGTATGTGACCGACCCGCACGAGTACGGGCCCTAGGCCGGCGGGACGTCCTCCCTCGGGCCGGCGGGGCGGGTCAGACCGCGCTCAGCGGATCCGCTCGAGCGCGAACGATCCGATGACGAGCGCCCGCTGGGTGGCCCGGCATTCGACCCAGTCCCGGGTCTCGACGTCGCCGAATCCCTTGACCGAGAGGAGGAGACGGTCGCGGTCCTGCCGGAAGACGATCGCGCCGTCCATCCGGCTGAGCAGCGTCTCGACCTGCGGCTCGGAGAGCGCCCCCGCCTCGAGGGAGTACATCGCGAGCGCGTTCCGGGGCTTGAGGATCCCGACCACGTTCTGCAGGAACGAGAAGCTGGCGCGCTCGTCGCCGTGCGCGAGCACCGCGGAGAGACCGAGGAACCCGACGCGGAACGCCTGTCCGTTCGATCCCTCGGAGCGGGTCGCCGCTTTGACGAGGCTCGAGAGGATGCCCGGTCGGTCGTCCGAGCTCTTCAGCACGGTGTGGTACTCGTCGGGCGTCGCGTTCGAGCCCGAGGCGTCGATCCATTGGACCATGCCCATCTGCTCGTACTCGCGGAACTGCGGGAGCACGACTCCGAGGGCCTGGGAGACCTCGTTGGGGGAACGGGCCGCCGTCACAAGGACGACCGGCTCGCCCCGCTTGAGTCCCTCCGCGAGGAAGCTGTAGAGGACGACCTCCTTCCCGACGAACGCGTCGCCGACCAGGACCACATGGCCCTTCGGCGGGACCCCGCCGAGGAGCAGATCGTCGAGGCGCGGGTTCCCGCTCGGAAGGCGGTCGGCGAACCGACGGACCGAGGGCGTAGCGAGCGTCTGGGCCTCCTCCGCTCCGTCCGCCACGGCCCCCTCGGGAGCGGCCTCCGGCGGCGCTTGGCCGCGGCTCCGCTGGCCCCGTCGATCGTGGGTCGCCGGCGCCCCATCCAATCCCTCGGCCGCCGCGAGCGCGGCGAGCCCGGCGAACGAAAGGTCCCCGCGGGCGGCCGCCTGCCGACGCAGGCTCACTTCGGCCTCGGCGGCTCGGAGCGATGCCTCGCGTCGGGTCAACTCCTGCTCCCGCCGGTCGAGCTCGGACGCGGCGCTGCGGAGCCGCTCCTCTCGGGCCGAGATCGCCCCGTCCTTCTCGGCGAGCATCTTCCGCCGCTGTTCGAGATCGGCATCGAGCTGGGCCGCCTCCGCGGACCGTCGAGCCTGCTCCTCGATCCGCTGGGCGTACTCCCTGGAGGCGTTGTCGTACTGGGTGCGCCGCTCGTCGGCCGCCTTCAGGAGGTCGGCCAGCTCCGCCTCGCGCTGGTGGAGCGCCGCCTCTCGGGACGCGAGCTGGGCCTCCTTGTCGGCGGAGCGCTGCAGGGCGGCGTTCGCCGCCTTGACCTGCTCCCCGATCTCCTGGGCCCGCCGGCCGAGGATAGCGTTCTGCTCGTCGAGGACGGTCTTGAACTGCTGAAGCTTGAGCTCGCGGCTCGCGAGGTCCGGGCTCGCGGCCCCGGGCGGAGCCGGTGCCCCGGGCGCCGCCGCCTCGCGCGACGCGATCTCCCCTTCGCGGCGGAGGAGGTCCTGGGTCTTCTGGTCGAGCTCCTTCCGACGGGACTCGACCCGCGCCTCGGTCTGCTGCACGGCCGTCTCCCGGCGGTCGAGGTCCTGGTGCCGCTGGGTGAGCTCGACGTCCCGCTTGGTCTGCTCCCCCTCCCGCTGGACGAGCCGCTGTTCGCGGGAGGAGATCTGGGGGAGAAGCCGGGCGATCTCCTGCTCGCGGAGCTCGAGGGCTTTGAGCTTGTCGTCCACGAGGCGGAGGCGCGCGTCGCTCTCCGCGGCCCGGACGACCGTCTCGCGCTCCTTCACCGCGACGGAGTCGGAGCGCTTGCGATAGTCCTCCTCGAGAGCGTCGAGCTGCTCCCGCGCCGCCTTGAGACTGTCGTTCTGCCGACGAACGGACAGGAGACCGTGCTCGACCTCCGCCTCGCGCTTGACGATCGCCGACTCACGGAAGCGGAGGGCCTCTTCGCGCTGGCGGATCTCGTCCGCGATCCGGAACATCCGGCTCTGGCCCGAAGTGATGAGCTCCCGCTCGTGGGGGCGGGTTCCCGAAGAGATCAGGTGCAGGAAGGAGCCCGAGGTCTGGTAGAGGATCGCCGAAAGGAAGAGGCTCACGGCGAGCGCGTCGGAGAGCCCGGCCGTGTTCGTCGGGGGGAGATAGGCAAAGAGACCGGTCGCGATCGGCAGCACCGCCGCGATCCCGGCGGCCCACTGTCGGCCGGACCAACCGCTCCAGGTGAGCACGAACCCGAGGAGGGCAAGGCTGATCCCGACGAGTTCGGCCACGTAGAACTCCGGGAACAGGGCGAATCCGGCGAACGGCCCGATCCGCGTGATCCGGAGCGCGTAGACGACCGCGAGGAAGAGGTTCACGGCGAAGGCGCCCACGCTCGTCGAGAAATGGGGCTCCCAGGGCCAGAGCTGGAAGACCTCCCACTTCGCGGCGAGCCCGATCGCGGCGAGGGCGATGCCCGCGGCGAGCGGAAGGATCAGGTAGAATGAGTGGAGGAGCGCGTCGACCGCCGATTCACCGCCGGTGATCCGCGGCAGCTGGGGGAAGAAGAAGAGGAGCAGGATCCCGTCCAGCGCGAGGAGCGAGGAGACCGCGACGGTGTAGAGGTGGGCCGAACGGCCGATCCGGAGCTGGAGCAGCGCGTCTTTCTCCGCATGGGCTAGGTCTTCGGGCTGCGGCACGGTAACCCGCCGGGTACCGGCCGCGGTGGACGGCGCGGCGGCCGACCGGTTCTGGGAGGATGAGGCCGGGCCCGCGCGGACCGTCACCGTGCGGGACGCGGGCTTCGGAGTCGGCGAGGCCGACGCCTTCGGCATTGGAACGCTCGGGAAACAATGGGGGGGCCAAGTTACTTAATGTCTCGTTTCGAGCTTCGGCCGACGGGCCGCGAGGAGCACCGCGGCGGCGGACCCCCAGCGCTCGGGCACGCGTCCCAGCTGTTCTTCCAGCTCCACGAGATGGGCCCACGCTTTCGGGTCCCGCTCGGCCGCGGCGATCCGTTCGGCATCCGCTCCCAGCGCGGGGGCGACCGCGGAGACCTCGAGCACTTCCCAGCCGGCCCCGGCCAACCGCTGCGAGAGCTCCGCCACCGTGTACCGTCGGAACGCGCCCGCGTCCTTCCGCCGCGCCGGCTCCGGAGCAAAGCCCTCTCGCGCGAGCCGAAGCCGCACCGCCGCGATCGGGGAGCGGAGCAGCCGCGCCGCGCTGGTTGCCGGGAGCCGGGCCAGGTAGCGAGAACGCTCCCCGGCGCCCGGGGCGATCTCGACCACGAACGTCCCGCCGGGCGCGACTAGGTCCACGGTCGCTGCCCACAGCCGATCGCCCGCGGTCTCGGAGAAGCCGAGGGCGTTCCCGAGCAGCGCGACCTCGGCGAAGGCGGCGGACGCGAACGGAGGCCGCGCGCCGTCGCCGATGACCCGATGCGGGAGGGGGCGTCGACCCGCATGGCGCCGCCACTCCTGGCCCAGGAGGGCCAGCATCTCGCGGGATAGGTCGAGCGCCACTCGTGGGGATGCGGGGCCACCCAGACGAGGAGTGAAGCGCCCGGGACCGGACCCTACGTCGAGGACCCAGCCTTCGTTCGCTGCGTGCCGCTCCAGGAACCGTTCGCGCAGCTCGCGCCATAGCGAACGCTGCGCCGTCCCCTCGTACCGGGCCCACTCGCGGGCGGCCCGATAGGGGTCGAGGTCCCGGAACCGCGCGCTCGCTGTCGGTGGGGCGCTCCCCTGCTCCGCCGCCTCCGGTCGAGCGCTTCGGGACGGTCGCGGGGTCCGAGGGGCCCGAGCCGAGGTCGACCGGGAGACGTGGGAGACCATGGGTTCGCGGGGGGGGTAGCGCGGCCGAGGCATAGGATTTGGTCGTTGCGGGTGGCGGTCGACGGTTTTATGAGGGTACCTCCTACCCCCGAACGAGGACCATGCCCTACTACGAGTGTCCAAAGTGCGGTGGCGGCTACGTAATTGACGTGCCCCCGAGCGCGAAGCCCACCTGTGACCGAGATGGGGCCCGCCTCAAGCTGACCAGCGACGCCTCGTACGAGCGGAACGCGCGCGAGGACTGAGGCCGGTCGTCCTCGACCGGCGGGCAGATCACCCTCATGAGCGTGCCCGGCGAGTCCCGCTACGGTCCGCTCGTCCACCGCTCGGTCCACCACGGCGCGATCCTCTGGCTCGTGGGCGTCCTGCAGTTCATCGTCGCGATGGCGGTGGCCCAGCTGATGTACGGCCCCCCGTCCTACAGCCTCTCCCAGAACGTCATCAGCGACCTCGGAAACACCCAGTGCGGGCACTGGCCGTCGGCCACCTCGCCCATCGTCTGCTCCCCGGGGTACCTCGTCTTCGACGGGTCGATCGTCGTCATGGGTCTCTTGCTCATCCTCGGGGTCCTTCTGATCCCCACCGCCTTCCCGGCCCGGTCGAGCCGCCGCATCGGGCTCGGTCTCCTCGTCGTGGCAGGGATCGGGTCGATCGGGGTCGGGCTCTCTCCCGAGAACGTCAACGGCACGGCCCACCTTCTGACCGCGCTCCTCGCCTTCCTCGGCTCGAACCTCGCCCTCGTCGTCCTCGGGCTCGTGATGTTCCGGGACACCCGGTGGGACGGCTACCGGGCGTACTCGATCCTCTCGGGGCTCGTAGGTCTCATCGCGCTCGGCCTCTACATGGCCGGAGCCTGGCACTGGGGTGGCTTCTGGGCCGACTGGGGCCAGGGCGGGATCGAGCGGACGATCGTGGCGCCGGTACTGCTCTGGGCCATCCTGGTCTCGGTCCACCTGATCCAGATCCCGGCCTTCGCTCCCCGCCTCGTGCCGAAGAGCCCGGCCACCTGAGCGGGACCAGCGATCAAGACGGGACCCGAGGGACCCACGATCGACGAGGAAGCGACGGCGCCGACGCGGAACGCTCCCTCGCCGTGTCCGGAGTGCGGGGGTCGGCTCGGTGAACCGGTCTCGGGAGACGTTCACTGCTACGTGGAGTGCGGGCGGTGCGGCACCCGGTTCGACCTCAAGGATCCCCGCATCACCGTCGGGTAGGCGGGAGCGACGCAGCGGCCGGCGGGGGCGGAGCCGCTCCGATCGACGGCCGATGGACCCAGAGGCCGACCCCGCGCTCGTCGAGGGCCTCGAAGCCCGCGCGCCGGTAGAGGCGGAGGGCCCGCAGGTCCTGCCCCGATGCGAAGGCGTACGGTTCTCCGCTGCCGTGCTCCCGCAGGACGCGGACCGACTCGAGCACAAGGTAGTAGCCGAGGCGAATGCCGCGGACCTCGGGCGCGACCATCACTTCGCTCAGCACCGGCACGTCGAGGTGGGAGACGAGGATCGCGCCGGCGAGCGCCCCGTGGAGGTCGAGCCCGAAGGAGGCCCAGGGGAGCCACTCGCCCCGTCGTCCGCTCAGGATCTCCTCGATGGCCTCCCGCGCGTCCTGGCCGGGATCGCGGTAGGCGAGCCACGGCGCCGGCGGGCCGACCAACGGGTCGTAGGCGGACCGCATGAGGGTCACCAGGCCCTCGAGGTCCGACGCCTCGAGGGGGCGCAGGTCGGGGCGGCCGAAGAGCGACTCGTCGGGGAGCGAGGCGTCGGCCGGATACCGCAGGATGATCCGTTCCGTGTGGGAGAAGCTCCGCGCGCCGAACGCCGCCTCCTGCTCGGCGAGGTCGAGCCCGGGCAGGAAATCCACGACGCCCGCGACCGCTCCCTCCTGCGCGCCTCGGGCGTCGAGCTCGTCGAGGAACCGCCCCAGCGCTTCGGCCGTTCGGTGGGCCGGGGCGAGGTAGATCCAGACGCGGCGACCCACCCCCGGCAGGAAGTCCCACATCGCGAGCCCCGCGGCCTCGCGCCCGTCCGGGAGCCAGACGACCGCGTGCATGCCACCGCGCTCGAGCCGGGCATCCGCGTTCTCGGTCAGCTCGCGCACCCAGCGCGCGCTCTCGCCGGCGAGGACCCGGCCGTACTCCTCCACCATCGCCCGGCTCACCGGGTCCCGGTCCTCGCGGCGGGGCGCCACCCGGCGCCACGTGACATCCTTCCCCGAACAAGTTCGGGGGCTCCCTCCCGGCCTCAAGTGCTACCTCCGAGAGCCGAGGGCGGTTCCCGCTTCTCCGACCGGACTCGCCGCTCCTTGCGGTGCGGTGGGGATCCGGTCTCCACGGGCGTAGATTCCCCGGTGCCCCCGGGTACGGCGCGCCGCGCGCGGCCGAGGATGTTCCTCGCCGCGTTCCGGTCTCGGTCCAGGCGAAGGCCACAGGGACACTCATAGGGGCGGTTCTGAAGCGGGAGCGGCGGGTCGTGGAGGCGGGCCAGCGTTTCTTGCGCCCCGTGCCCATACACTCGACCGATGCCGTCCCGGTCGTACGCTCGCCACCGCGCGAGGTCCCGGCACTG
>JAKACD010000043.1 GCA_021821785.1 Thermoplasmata archaeon | reverse complement strand
CCCGAGGACGTCGAGTTCAAGTGGGTCACCGAGGAGGAGTGCGAGCGGGAGCGCCGCCGCGAGGAGAGCGGCGCGCAGGGCGAGGCCGCGAAGAAGGAGCGGTCGAGCCTGAGCCACTACGCCTGAGCGCCTTCGCCGCTCCTACCGCAGCATCCCGACCCGCCAGGCGAGCTGCTCTCCGCCATCCACCACGAGCGTTTCCCCGGTGATGAACCGGGCGCCCTCCGAGGCGAGGAAGAGCACCGCCGCGGCGACGTCGTCGGGTTCTCCCCAGCGCCCGCGGGGCGTAGTGCGCTCGATCGCGGCGCGCCCCCGGGGGGAGTCGTAGAGCGTGCGGGTCATGTCGCTATGGACCCAGCCGGGGGCGACCGCGTTGACGCGGACCTCGGGGGCGTAGGCGAGAGCGAGGCTCCGCGCGAGCGAGAGCAGCCCGGCCTTGGCGGCGGAATACGGTAGCTCCTCGGGATACGCCCGCAGCCCCGCAATGGAGCCGACCAGGACGACGGACCCCCGGGAGCTGCGAAGGTACGGGCGGGCCGCGTCGACGGTCGCGTACGGCCCTACCAGCAGCGTGGAACTGAGCTCGGCCCAGCGGGCGGGCTCGACCCCCTCGAACCCGGTAGTAGGGGCGATGCCGGCGTTCGGCACCACCACGTCGAGGCCCCCCAACGCGTCGGCCGCGTCACGGACGAAGCGCGCCGCCTCCGTCGGGTCCGCCGCGTCGCTCGCCCGGTGGTAGGCCCGACGTCCGAGGGCGGCTACCTCCTGGGCGGTCGACCGGGCGATCGCCGAATCCCGCCGGTAGCTGAACGCGATCTCCGCTCCGGCTCGTGCGAACGCGAGCACGACCGCGCGCCCGATGCCGCGGGAGCCTCCCGTGACGAGGACCTTCGCGCTGGCCAGGGTCGAGCGGTCGTTCATCGGAGCGCGATCCCTCCATCGATCCCCAGCACGATCCCTGTAACCCAGTCCGCCTCGCGGCTCAACAGATACCGCACGGCGGGTGCGATGTCCTCGGGCTCGCCCCAACGACGGAGCGCGGTCGCGCGGGCGACCTGGTCATGGAACGTCGGGTCCTCGTGACCGGTCCGGTTGATGTCCGTCCGGATGAATCCCGGGGCGACCGCATTGACCCGGATCGCCGGCGCGAGCTCGATCGCGAGCGCGCGGGTCATCTGTTCGATGCCGCCCTTCGCGGCCTGGTACGGCACCCCTCCGACCGCGGGGTGGGATCCGAGGACCGAGGAGACGGTCACGATTGCCGCCTGGTCCGAGCGACGCAGGTACGGGAGCGCGGCCTGGACCGACCGGAAGGTCCCTTCGAGATCCGTGGCGATGAGCTCGGTCCAGTCGGCCGCATCGACCTCCTCGACGCTCGGCCCCCGAAAGATCCCGGCCGAGGTGACGAGCCCGTCGAGGCGGCCCTTCCACTCGCCGACCGCACGGAGCAGGGCGTCGACCTGGCCGCGGTCAGAGATATCCGCGGCGAACGCGCGGGCCGCCGCTCCGAGCCCTTCGATCGTGTTGACGACCTCGCTCGCCCGGTCGGCCCGGTGATGGTAATGGACGGCCACCGCGGCGCCGGCACGACCGAGCTCGAGGGCGATCGCCCGGCCGATACCCCGGGAGGCGCCGGTCACGAGCACAACTCGGCCCGAGAGGTCAAACATAGGAGGAATCCCCACCGGACGCGATAGAAAAAGCCCTGCCGTCCCGCGGGGAATGGGTTCCGAACCCGAAAGGGGGTATGAAAGGATTCAGGGGTATCGGCGGTCGGGCGGCGCGCCCGAGCCCGCGACGGCCCTACGGCTTCTTCTTGGACTTGCACCCGCACGTGTCGCACATGTTGGGCACCTCTCTCTCGGCATGTGGCGGGACCCTTATCAACCTCTTGAAGCGGGGGGCGCGACAGCACCCCCCGGGGCGGGGCCGACGGACGGGGCGGTCCGCCCGTCTCAGATCGGGATCACCGACTTCGCGACGATGAGGGCGATGAACAGGATCGAGATCGTGTTCACGACCTTGATGAGCGGGTTGATCGCCGGACCCGCCGTGTCCTTCGTCGCGTCGCCGACGGTGTCGCCCACGACGGCCGCCTTGTGGGCCTCCGAGCGCTTGCCGCCGTAGTGGCCGCTCTCGATGTACTTCTTGCCGTTGTCCCAGGCCGCGCCCCCGGTCGTCATCATGAGGGCGAGCGGGAACCCGGAGATGATCGTGCCGAGCAGGAGGCCCGCGAGGGCGACCGGCCCAAGGAGGAACCCGACCGCGAGCGGGGTCACGACCGCGATGAGCGCCGGGACCGCGAGCTGCTGGAGGGCGGTGAGCGTCACGATGTCGACGCACTTCCCGTAGTCGGGCTTCGCCGTCCCTTCGAGGATCCCCGCGATCTCGTGGAACTGGCGGCGGATCTCGAAGACCATCTTCTCGGCGGCGATGCCGACCGCCTGCATGAGGAACGAGGTGAAGAAGAACGGCAGGACCGCGCCGATGACGAGGCCCGCGACGACGAGCGGCTGGGAGAGGGTCAGGAGGCCGGTGAACGCGCCCCAGGTGTGCCCGCCGCCCCACTGTTCCGCGGCGGCGAAGGTGTAGGCGGCGAAGAGCGCGAGCGCGGCGAGGACCGCGGAGCCGATCGCGTAGCCCTTCGTGATCGCCTTCGTCGTGTTCCCGACCGCATCGAGGGGGTCCGTGATCGCGCGCGCCTGTTCGGGGAGGTTCGCCATCTCGGCGATCCCGCCGGCGTTGTCCGTGATCGGCCCGAACGCATCGATCGAGATGATCATCCCGGTGACGCTCAGCATGCTCGCCGCCGCGAGGCCGATCCCGTAGAGCCCCACGTAGGGGTCCGGGTTCATCGAGAAGCCGTTGTACCAACCGGAGGCCGCGTAGGCGATCAGCGTCCCCGAGATGATGACGAGGCCGGGGATCCAGGCGGACTCGAGGCCGACCGCGAGCCCGGTGATCACCGTCGGCCCCGCGCCGGCCTGGGAGGCCGCGGCGATCTTCTGGACCGGGCGGTACTTCGTGCCGGTGTAGTAGTCGGTCGAGATGACGATGAGGATCATGACGATCAGACCGACCGCCGTCGAGACGAAGATGCCGAGATTGGCGTCCATGAAGTAGTAGTCGAGGAGGTAGAGGCCGAGGAGCCCGACCGCGGTGGTCGCGCCCAGGCCCTGGTAGAGCGCGCCCATGATCGAGCCGCCGGTGCGCATCCGCACGAAGAACGTGCCGACGATGGTGGCCACGATCGCCCAGGCGCAGACGAGGAGCGGGAAGAGGATCGCGTTCGGGAAGAGCGTCAGGAGCGGCGTGGCCCCCGCGACCCGCCCGATCAGGAAGGCGAGGAGCATGGCCGATAGCGCGGTCACCACGTACGTCTCGAACAGGTCGGCCGCCATCCCGGCGCAGTCCCCGACGTTGTCGCCGACGTTGTCGGCGATCACACCGGGGTTCCGCGGGTCGTCCTCCGGGATCCCGGCCTCGACCTTGCCGACAAGGTCGGTCCCGACGTCCGCGCCCTTGGTGTAGATGCCGCCGCCCACTCGGGCGAAGAGGCTCATCAGCGAGGCCCCGAAGAGGACCCCGACCATGCTGAGGACGTCCCCGTTGAACGCCCAGTAGAAACCGATGAGCTCGACGAGGGCGAGGCTCGCCACGGACATTCCCGTGACGCTGCCGCCCCGGAACGCGAAGTTCATCGTGGCGGGCAGGCTGCCGCGTCGGGCGTGCGCCGCGGTCCGGACGTTCGCCCGGATGCTGACGAGCATGCCGACCGCGCCGGCGAACGCGCTTCCCGCGACCCCGAAGAGGAAGCCGACCGAGAGCTTCCAGCCGTCCCCGGAGATGCCGAAGGCGAACGCGATGACGACCGCGAGGACGATCGCGGCCACGAACACGAACGTGTATTCCCGTCGCAAGAAGGCGACGGCGCCCTCGCGGATCGCCTGCGAGATCTCCTTCATGCGGTCGTCGCCCTCGTCCTCGCGCAGGACGAGCGCGGTCTGGACGGCCGCGAAAACGAGGCCCAGCGCTCCGGCAAGGAAGATCAGGAGCTCAATCTGCCCGGTGGTGAGAACCATCGTACATCCCTCGAGAGTCGAGGGCGCTCAGGAAGGACCCTAATTAAACTTTGCCGACATCGGGGGACCGGGCCCGGCCTTCCATTGCACCAGCGGTTCTATACTCCCCTGGCTTTCCATGGCCGCTCCATGCAGGGCTCCTCGTCGAGGGATGCATCCACTCGACGGCAGCGGATCCCCTGCCCCGTCTGCCAGCGCCCGATCGAGCTCGTGCGCATGCGCGAGCACCTGCGGGGAGAACACCAGGTCGACTCGGCCACCCTGGAGCGGCAGTACCTCGGCGCCCGCATCGAGGCGCGTCGCGCCCGCCGGTCCCGCCCCTAGGGGTCGAATTCGCGACGTCGGATCCGGTCGCGGACATACTCCACGAACTCGGGCCGCGAGAAGGTCCGGTTCCCCTTCTGGCCGCGCACGCGGACCGCGACCGAGCCGTCGGTGGCCTCGCGCTCGCCCAGCACCGCGACGTACGGGATCCGGTCGAGTTCGGCCGATCGGACGCGTTTCGCGAGCGACTCCTCGGTCCCCGCGACCTCGACACGGACGCCGGCCCGGGTCAGCTCCTCCGCGAAGCCGGCCGCGGCGGCCTGCTGGGGCTCGGTGACCGGCAGGATCCGTACCTGGACCGGGGCGATCCACGGAGGATAGCGACCGGCACAGTGCTCGATGAGCACCCCGAGGAACCGCTCCCAGGTGCCGAAGATCGTCCGGTGGACGACGACCGGGGTATGCAGTTGGCCGTCCGGTCCCTGGTATTCGAGCCCGAACCGCTGCGGCAGCTGGTAGTCGAGCTGGATGGTCCCGGTCTGCCAGGGCCGGCCGAGAGAGTCCCGGATGTGAATGTCGATCTTCGGGCCGTAGAAGGCCCCCTCCCCGGGGGAGATGCGGTACTCGGTCCGCGACTCCTTCAGGAGACGTTCGAGGGTCGCTTCCGCGCGGTCCCACTGGGCCGCCTCGCCGAGGAACTTCTCCGGTCGGGTCGAGAGCTCGTACGACCAGGTGAGGTGGAAGGTGGAGAACGCCTGGCGGATCCACTCGAGGAGGACCCGGATCTCCGCCTCGACCTGCTCTTCCATCACGAAGATGTGGGCGTCGTCCTGGACGAACTCCCGGACGCGGGTCAGTCCGTGGAGGGTCCCGCTCGCTTCCAGGCGATGCAGCGGGGCGAACTCCGCCAGGCGCAGCGGCAACTCCCGATAGCTCCGCGCCCGGGACCGGAAGATGAGCATCGACCCCGGGCAGTTCATCGGCTTCCAGCCGAAGACCCGGTCCTCGACGGTCGAGAGGAACATGTTCTCCCGATAATGCTCCATGTGCCCGCTAGTCTCGTAGATCGACTGGGCGAACAGGAGAGGGGTCCGCACTTCTGCGTAGCCGGACTCCTTGAGGTGCTCGGTCACGAACTTCTCGAGCTCGCGAACCATCACCATGCCCTTCGGGAGCCAGAAGGGGAATCCCGGCGCCTCGTCCACGAACAGGAACAGCTCCTGGCGGGCGCCGATCGCCCGGTGGTCGCGGGCCTCCGCTTCGGCCCGGAGCTTGAGGTAGCTCGCGAGCTCGGCCTGGGTCGGAAAGCCGATGCCCCGCACGCGCTGCAGGGTGACGCCTCCGGCGGTGTCGGGGGTGATCGCAGAGAACCCGAGGACGTGGACCCCGTCGAGCCAGCCGGTGTCGGGCACGTGGGGGCCCCGACAGAGGTCGACGAAGTGGCCGGTGTCGTAGACCGACACCGGCTCGCCCTCGGGGACCTCCGCGATGTACTTCAGCTTGTACGGATTGTGCGCGAAGAGGGCGCGCGCCTCCTCCTTGGAAACCTCCCGGCGCACGAATGGCTCCCGCGCGTGGACCGCGCGGGCCATCGCGGCGCGGACGGCATCCAGGTCGGCCGGAGTGAGCGGACGGACGTCGAAGTCATAGTAGAACCCCTCGTCGGTTGGCGGCCCCACGGTCGGCAAGGCCTCCGGGATCGTCTCGAGCAGCGCCTTGGCTACGAGGTGGGCCGACGAGTGTTCGAGGATCTCCCGACCCGCCCGGTCCTGGAAGGCGAGCGGTGCGAGCGTCGCATCCTGTTCCAGCCGGAACGCGAGGTCGACCGGTCGCGCGTCCACCAGAGCGGCGAGGAACGTGGAGGCCTTCTCAGGGGCCCAGGTGCGGAGCGCCTCGCCCGCGGTCGCCCCCCGGGGTAGGTCGAGCCGACGACCGTCGGGGAAGGATAGGGTGACCGTCCCACTCGCGCCCATCGTTCTGCGGGCCTCTCGACCTGCGCACTACCCAAAAAGTCTTCGTCGGTCCGTGGCCCGCGCCCCGGCCCCGAACGGGCGGGCCACAGAGGCGGTTCCCCGGGTCCCACGGTGCTTCCGGCTCGGACACCGTGCGGCCCGGGCAAGAACCGCGTTTTTCCCGCTAAACAAGGGTTTAAATCCCCCGGGGAGGCACAATTTCGTGCGATGAATGAGACGCAGGCGATCGCGCTATTCTACCTCATCCCGATCGCGCTGTGGCTCGCGCTGCTCGGTATTCTCTTCCGCGTCTGGTGGAGCCACAAGCTCGAGGACGGCCTCGCCTACCTGGTCTTCCTGCGGGAACGCAAGGTCCTGTTCGTCACACTGCTCGCCGGGCTCACGATCCTGCACCTCATCGTCGAGGTCGTGAACATCGGCTACGTTCTCGGCTGGTTCGCGGGTCTCTCCGTCCTCACCTTCGGCCTTACGGCCTCCGTGGTCGGGTCGGTCCTCGTCTTCCTCTTCGGGTGGGTCCTGTTGCGTGGCGCCCGTCCGAAGACCGCCCGCCCTGCCGTGCTGGACGGTCCTGAGCACCTCGCGTACACGCTCGGTATAGTGGACCGGGCCGAGTCGGAGAAGTGGAGCCGTCAGGAGAACGGCCTGCGGTCCACCGGGTCACCCGGGGCTTCCGCCCCGAGCCCCGGGGCCGCTTCACCGCCCTGTCCGATCGCCGACGACCGTGCGCCCGACTCGCTCCGATAGTCCCGCCGCGCCGAGGGTCGGGCCTAACCCGCTTCTCGCCCGGGCGCGCCGGAACGTGATCCGGGAGCCTGCTCGCCGCGGTGGCCCCGTGCGCTCAGCTCGCCCATCATTCATCATGGGATCAGCTGGTTCTAGTTTTCATCATCGCGCGCGGGGGCCGGGGGAGTTCCGTGGGGGGTCGGCGGAACCGAGGCGGGGTCGTCCTCCCAGCGGTCGAACAGGTCGTCCAGGTGGTAGATCCCGCCCCGCGCTCCCGACGGAGCGAGACGGGGCGCGTCCACCGCAGTGAAGGAGCCGTCGACCCAGGTCGGGCCGGCGGCCGAGATCGTCCGAACGAGCGTCCAATCCGGATCCCGTTCGCGCGGAGAGAGAATGAGGTGGTCGGGGCCGGCCGCCCGCACGGTCCGAGCGAGCTCGACCGCGTCCTGACTTCCCCAGTCCGCGTGCACGGGCGAGACCTTCGAACCTTCGAGCTCGATCTCGAAGACGATCTCCGGGCTCAGTCGCCAGGCGCGCGCGAGCTGCTTCGGTCCCTGGAGGTAGGCACTCGACAGGACCACCCGATGGGCTCCCGCGACGAGCACGTCGATCGCTTGATCGGCGGTCCGAACCCCCGAATCGACCCAGAGCGGAATGTCGCGCGACAGCTCCTGGACGTAGTCAAGCTGGGGGTCCTGGCGCTCGATCCCGTCGAGATCGACCACGTACAGGAGCGGATGGTCCGGGGTGAGGCGGTCGACGACGTCGAACGGGTCGAAGGGACCCCCCGACGCGGACCGCGCGACCACGGGACCCTGCGGTCCCGGCCGGTAGACCTGGCCGCGCTTCAGCATCAGGCAGGGAACCAGCGAGGGCGGGGCGTCCTCGCTCGCTAATACGGTTCCCCCGGGCGGAGCGCGGGCCGTCCCTGGTGCGGGCACGCTCGACACGACACGGCAAGAGCATTTCGTCCTTTGCCTTCGCTCCGGTGGGGTTATTGGGGGCGAGCACGGTGGGGCGAACCGCCGTCCCGGAGGGCTCGAGCCCCCCGCTCCGGCGGAGGTCAACGATGGGGAGGCCGCAGGGGGCGGAAGCGCGGCGTCTCCGGGCCCTTGTCGCCGTGGTCAGTATCAGCGTGGCGGTGATCCTCGCGGGAGTGCTCGTCGCGCCGGGTTCCCGGCCCGGACCGACGGGTTCGGGATGCGTCCGCAGCTGGCAGGCCGCTCCCCCGACGGCCACCCCGATCACCCACCTCTTCGTGATCGTGAAGGAGAACCACGCGTTCGAGAACTACTTCGGCGCCTTTCCCGGTGTGATCGGCAACCCGCCGAACGGCAGCTTCCCGGTCTCGTTCAACGGAACCGCGACCGTCACCCCGTTCCCGCTGACGGGAACGTCCACGCCGAGCTTTCCGCACGACGCGGCCTCGGCCCTCGAGGATTACAACCATGGCCAGAACAATCTCTTCGTCGCGGTCGCCAACGCCTCGGGGATCGCGAGCCCGCAGGACGCGGTCGGATACTACACGGCCGCCCAGCTCCCGGCGTACTACGCCTATGCCCACGACTACGCGCTGGGGGACCAGTTCTTCACCGGGGTGCTCGGTCCGACGTACCCGAACCGAGTGTTCGATATCTCCGCCGCGAACCTGAGCGGCTGGAACGCCGACACGACGCCGCCCGCCGCCGTGACCGATCAACCGACGATCCTGGGGCAGCTGACCCAAGCGAACCTATCGTGGTTCTACGATGTCCAAGAGAGCCTCCCGCTGCCGGTCGCCCCCCAGTGGTTCCCGGCCCTCACCTCGGATCCGTGCAGCGCCGGTCGGATCACGGACGTCGCGTCGCTCGCGGCCCAGCTGGCCGCCCCCGATCCTCCCTCGGTCGTCTTTGTCGATCCCTCGAACAGCCTCTCGTACAGCGAGCATCCGCCCGAGAACGTCACGCTCGGCGAGGAATGGACGACCGCGGTCGTGAACACGATCTTTGAGAGCCCGATCGCGAACTCGAGCGCGGTCCTGATCTTCTACGACGAGAACGGTGGGTACTGGGACCCGGTGCCGCCGCCGATGACCTCCACGGGCCGCGACGGCTTCCGGGTCCCCTTCCTCGTGCTCTCTCCGTACACGCCCCCGGGCCGGATCTGCTCGGCCCCGATCGACCCGGCGGCGGTCCTCCGCTTCATCGACACGAACTGGGGGCTGCCGTACCTCAACGGGCGCGTGGCGGCCGCCGGCAATCTCTCCTGCTCCTTCGATTTCTCCCAAACTCCCCGGCCGCCGGTGATCCTCCCCACGGGCGTGACCCTCGGCGCCCCGATAGCGGACCACCCCGGCCCGGTCCCGCTTTCCCCCCCTTTCCGGTCGACCGCGCCGACCGGACCGGCCCGGCCGTTCGCGGTGGCCCGGCCCCCCGCAGGTAAGGGCTTTTGGCCTCTCGTCCCCTGGGCCCTCCGCCAGGAGGCAGAGGGCAGCTGACGGTGGACCGCGCCGGCAACGGCCGGCCGCTGAGGAAAGTCCCCTCTCCGGGAAACACGGGGTCGGGTGGGAACCCGACGGGCGCGAGTCCGAGCTCCGGAGCAGAAACGACACAGCTGGATGGGACAGTGAAGATGCCGCATCGGAGGCTCCATCCGGATTTGATGAAACGGCCGACTCCCCGGGAGCAAGCCCTGAGTGACGGGATGAGGAGTTTCCCTGACCGTCGAGGAGAGCGCGCAGTCGAATGCTGCCTGAAACGGAAAGGGGCTTACTACTGCGACCTGGCCGCTCCGGCGGGCAACCGCCGGGGCGTTAACGCTCGCTCCCGCGCTCTCGCCCCGGCCCCGCGGCGGGCGGTGCGCGGGACGTAGAGCGCCTTCGAAGCCACCGCGCGTAGCGCGGGATCGGGGGAGGGTCTCTCCCGTGGCCCGACTCTCGCCCCGATCGGCGCTCTACGGAGACCCGCCGCGCGAGCCGATACTCGAGCCGGATCCCGTCGACCCGTCTACTCCGCTCGGGCGTGTCGGGCGACGAACGAAGAGAGGTCGGGGAGAACCTCGTCCGTCCCAGGGCCGAGGGTCTCGCCCGGGTACCGCGCGATGTAGGCCGTGCGGAAGCCGAGACGGGCGGCGACCGGGATGTCGTACGGGTAGGCGCCCGCTACGTGCCAGACCTCGTTCGGGACCACGTGGGTCTGCTTGAGGAACCGAACCCAGTGCGCCGGGAACGGCTTGTAGCTGTGCACGTCGCTCGCAGTGACCGCGAGGTCCACCGCGAGATCGTGGGCGCGGAGCGTACGGTCGAGGAGGTCGCGGTCGATGTTCGAAAGGACCGCGATGCGGAACCCGTGTGCCCGTAGAGCCTCGAGCGCCGTTCGCGTATCCGAGAACGCCGGCCACTCGGGGATCGACTCGGGCACCGCACCGGCCTCGCTCTCGGAGATCGATCGACCGCAGGTCGCCGCGGCCTCCCGGAGCGCGTCCACGACCAGCTCGCGGTACGTCCGATACGGACCTCCCTCGAGCCGCTGCTCCGCGGCGAGATACGCCGGGAAGAGCCGCGCGCCCTCGGCCTCGGTCCACGATGCCGAAGTGCGCTCGAGGGCCTCGAGAAGCCCCCTGCGCCAGTCGATGAGAGTCCCGTAGCAGTCGAAGGTGACCCAGGCCCGCTCCGCGGCCGGCGGAGTCGCCGGTGGGGTTACGGGCACCGCCCGACCCCCGGTCAGTTCGAGCAACTCCCGAGAAGTGAGGCGGAACACCGCGTTCGGGTGCCCGGCCGCCGCCCAGATCTCGTGGAATTCGAGGAGGTCGTAGTCGACGAACGTAGGGATCTCCGCGTCGTGCCCGACCGGCGGCACCCCGCCGATGGCGAACCCGGTGATCGACCGCACGTACTCGGGGTCGGCCCGGGCGAGCGGCTCGCCGACCTCCCGCTGCATCCACTGCTCGTCCAC
>JAKACD010000042.1 GCA_021821785.1 Thermoplasmata archaeon | reverse complement strand
TCATAGGCCGCCACGATGGCTTCGATGGCCTCGTTCTTCCCGCGAAGGCCATCTCGGGCCTTGACGACGTTCACGATCCGGTTGGCGTGCTCCGACAGGTCGACGACCGCCTTCGGCATAGCTTCGAATATCTTGAAGTATCTCGAGACTATAAGATTGACCGTCTCGAACGAGACGTGGGATGGCCCAAACGCCTCTCATCGAGGAATCGCACGAGCCGGGCGGACGATCTCCTGGGGGGAGACGGGGCTGAAAGACCCCTCCGATGTCCCGGCATCGAACTTTCGTCCGTTGCGTGGCCCCGGCAGGCCTCCGACCGGTCGAGGCCCCGGCGGAGAGCAGCGCATCCTGCGGAAGCTCCGCGAGGAGCCGGGACGGTTCACGCCACCCTGGCCCGCTGGGTGCTCCGGATTAGATTCCGTACGCTTCGTCGTGGTGCGCGAGACGCAGCAATCTCACCGTGCTGCGCCCGACGTCCGGCTCGAAGAGGAGCACGTACGAGCCACCCATCTGGACGCGACGGACGCCTTGGAGCGGGGCCCGCAGGGGTTTGTAGTGCAGCGGGGCTTCGCGGAGCGGCGCGATCTTGGCGTCGACCGCGCGTCTCAGGCCGGCGTTCCGGCCGGACAACTTCCGGTAATCCTGCTCGAACTCGATCGAAACTTCGAGGGACCAGCTCACTTTGGAGCCTCCGGGGGCTCGGACCCCGCGCCTAGTCCGTCCGCCGTCGACCCGGCGGGAAAGCCGCCGTAGGGACGGACCTCTCCGCGGCCCGTACCCCGGCCGAAAATTCTCGGGTGCTCCTCCCACCGCGCCGCGGAAGCCGCCCGATGGATGGAACCCAACGGCAGAGCCGGGGGGCATCGCGCGCGTGCCTTATCGATGCGGACCTGCGCGGACCGTCCCGGGTCCCGCGCAGTCGTCCTTGGGCAGGAGATCGCTCCGCCGTCCCCCTCGCCTCCATGCCTCGGCACGACCCGCCTGCGATGTGCCATGCGGCGCCGTCACCCGCTGCGAAGACGCCTTCCTCCGCGCCCGCCGGCGTCCGTGCGGGCCGGGTCCGGCGAGTCGGAGCCGGGCGGCCCTCGGTGGGTCCCGGGAGAGGACCGGAGAGTCGGACCGCGGTCGTCGCGCCGCACGGGGTCCGTCGCGGCCGCCCCGCAACTTATGTCTCGCGAAGCCTCCCGGTCCCCGGCTCCGGCCAGGCGGGAGGGTGGGTGAGGTCGCGACAGAAACCAGCCCCGCCGGCCGGGGCGGATCTGGCCCGGACGGAACGGTCGACCCCCCATCCCTCCGCGGCGTCGTCGGGTCGTTCGAAGCGGAGCGAGGAGGGGCGCCCCCGACCCATCGGCCCGGGCGTCCACCGGACGGCCCAACCGGGAGCCGGCGGCCCCGGGCTCCCGAGCCCGGCCCTCGTGGAGATCCGGGTGCGCGGCGGCCCCGTGCCCCACTGGATGCAGGACCTGCAGCGCCGTTGGGGCGCCGGGATCCGTCTCCACGTCTGCCGGCAGGCCGGCGGCCCTCCCCGCCGCCTCCTTCAGCTTCTCGAGATCAACGCCCTGCCCGAGACGCTCCCCGAGGTCATGGGGTTCCTGCGCCAGCGAACCCCCGGCCACGAGATCACGATCACCCAGCTCGGCAGCCACCGGCTGTTGGTCCGCCTGGTCGGGCCGCTGCCGGCGCTGTGCCACAGCGTTTTCGAGATGGGCGCGATTTGCATGAGCTGCCCGTTCCTCCCCGCGCCGTCGCCGACGGAGGAGGGCGGGGACGAGGGGGAGTGGCGCGTGCTGGTCCATCGCGTCCGCGACGCGCACCCGTTGCTCGCGTCGTTCACCACGCCCGGGGACGCGCCGGCGTCGCTGGTGCGAGTCGGTCCGTATCGCGGGACTCGCGACCTCACGCCGCGCCAGGAGATGGCCGTCGGAACCGCCTTCGCCCTCGGCTACTACGACTTTCCCCGCCGGGCCCAGCTCAAGGATGTGGCCCGGTCGTTGGGCGTGAGCCGCGCCACGGTGATGGAGAGCCTGCGGCGGGGGATGCGCAAGCTCGCTTCCCAGCGCCAAGCGGAGGTCGGCGCCCTCCGACCGATCGCGACCGCGGGCGAAGCACCGGGACGATCGAGGAACCGCCGCGCCGAACCTGCCGCTCCTTCGGCGGGACCGCTCAAGGAACGATGAGGGTTCGGAGCCCCACGCCGTTCCGCAGCGCCTCGGCGGCCTCGGCGATGCGGTCCAGCGGAAGTCGCCCCGTGATGACGGGATCGAGCCGCACCTTGCCGGTCCGGACCATCTCGAGGACCCGCAGGTAGTCGGCGGGGGGACACCCCAGCGAGCCGAGGATCTCGTACTCGAAGAACATGAGGCGATGCAGCGGGACCGACGCCACGGCGTTGCTGTAGCCGACCACGCAAAGGCGTCCCCCCCGCCGCAACGTGGAGAGCGCCATCTGGACGGTCCCGGGGGTGCCGACGATCTCCATCGCCACGTCCGCCCCCCCATCGGTCAGCGCCCGGACCGCCCGGCCGATGTCCGGGGACTCGGCCGGATCCAGCACCGCGGTGGCGCCCAGCCGGCGGGCGGCCTCCCGCTTCTCGGCCCGGAGGTCGATCGCGATCACCGTGCCCCCGGCCGCCACCGCGAACTGAACGGCGTTGATCCCCACCCCGCCGCATCCGACGACGACGACCCGGTCCCCGCTCCGTACGCGGGCCCGGTCGACGACGGCGTGGTACGGGGTCGTCAACGCGTCGGCGATGATCGCGCTCTGGGCGAGGTCGATCCCATCGGGTAGCCGTACGAGGTCCCGCGCCGGGACCCGGACGTACTCCGCGAACCCGCCGTCCATATGGTTGCCGGGCATCCGAAGCTCCGGGCATATGTTCCCCCGGCCCGACCGACAGTAGGGGCAATGCCCGCAGGGGAGCACGGAGGGGACGAGCACCCGGTCCCCGATCGACCAGCCGGCGGCGGCCGGCCCGAGCGCGCTGACGGTGCCCGAGATCTCGTGGCCGAGGATCAGGGGCGGCGGACGCGCCGTCGGCACTCCGTGGTCCAGGTAGTGAAGGTCGGTGTGGCAGAAGCCGCAGGCCGCCACCTGGACGAGCGTCTCGCCCTCGCCCGGGACCGGGCGGGGCACCTCTTCGATCGCGAGCGGCTGGCCCGGCCCCCGAAACACCGCGGCCCGCATGGTCGCCATGGGCTAGCCTTCCTTCCAGACGGGCGTCCGCTTCTCGAGGAAGGCCCGCAACCCCTCCTCGGCGTCCGGCCCCGCCATGAGCTCGTTCAGGTAGGTGCGTTCGGCATAGCGCAGCCGGGACCACGGGTCGACCTCCGTGTGGCGTACGACGCGCTTCAGGAGGCGCAACGCCTCGAGCCGATAGCCGCAGAGCGTCTGGGCCGTCAGAACGACCGACGCATCGAGCTCCTCGGGCGGCACCACCCGATGAACGATACCGGCCGCGGCGGCGCGCGGTGCGTCGATCGGCGCCCCGAGGTAGAGGAGCTCCGCCGCGGAGCGGTGCCCGAGGAGCTGCGGATAGGCCGCGGCGCCGAAGGGCGGGAAGACCCCCAGCCGGATCTCGGGCTGGCCGAACGTGGCGTCCTCGGAGGCGATCGCCAGGTCGCAGGCCATGACGAGCTCGAGGCCCCCGCCCAGGCAGCGCCCATGGACCTGCGCCAGCGTGGGGACCGGCACGCTCCACAGCGCGGTGAGCGCGTCGTGGAACGCGTCGAACATCGAGCCGACCCGGGGTTCGAGATGGTCCTCCACGCTCAGTCCGCCGCTCCAGGACCGGCCCGCGCCGCGCAGCACGACGACGTGCGCGCCGGCCACCTCCGGCCCCCGAAGCGCCTGGGTGAGCGCTTCGAGCAGGGCCACGTCGAAGACGTTCGCCGGGCCCCGTTCCCACGTGATCGTCGCCCGCCCCTCGACGCGCGAGACGGAGACGGTTCCCGGTGCCTTCGCCGTCATGCCTTGCCTCGGTCAGTCGAAGAGGATCGACTCGACGAACGTCTCGAGCTGGAGGCGGGCCTGCTCGTAGGTGGTCGACTTCTCCTCGAATTCCATGTGAAGGTACGGGACCCGCCGGTGCTCGAGCGCCCGGCGGTAGAGGACCACATCCTCCAACGCCGGCTCGCAGAACTTGGCCGTGAGGAACACGACCCCCTGGGCCCGGGCGGCGTCGAGGCGCGCCTGGATCGCGGCCCCCTTGGTCGTCGGCGTGAGGCGCACCCCGATATCGACCGGCGTCCGGAGATAGGCCGTGGCCAGGCTTTCCAGCGGATCCGGTCCCGGCACGATCGAGGGGCACCAGTGATGGAGCATCTGCAGCTCGTCGCCCACCACGTAGCACCCGACGTCCTCGATCAGCTGCAGCAAGTCGAGGGTGGGTTGCTCGCAGAACGGGCCGACGAGAAGGATGGGGATCGCATCCTTGTTCTTGCGCTCCCGGCGCTCGATTTCGGCGAGCGCTCGACGGAGCAGGGGGATGTGGACCTCCCGGGGCAGGAGGCCGCCGAGCCGCCGCAGCAGGTAGTACTCCACGAGGCCGATCTTCCCGGGCGCGTCGCGCTGGAGCGCCGCGAGGCGGGCGACCAGCGCGCGCTGCTCGTTGAACAGCTCGATCGAGCGGCCGAGCTGCTCCGGCGAGAACGGCCGATCGGTAAGCCGTTCGAGCTTCGCGATCAGGCTGCGGTACTCGGCGACGAGGAACGGGATCGCCGACGGCGAGGTGAAGTTCTGCGGCAGATGGAGCATGTGGGAGGGACGGGACGGCAGGACCCGCGAAAAGATCCCTTCGAGGTTGCGGCTCACGTCGCAGATGTACGGAAACAGGTAGGCGTCGAACGGCTCGAGGAGCCCCGTGAGGGCCGCTTCGAGCGTGGATTTCGAGATCGAGCAGAGGAAGGATCCGAGCGCGGCGTCGGCACGGCTGATTTCCAGATTCTCTCCCCCTCCGGAGAGCGCGACCGGAAGCAGGCCGAAGGAGTGGACGATCTCTTGGGGGGTGTAGACCGGAAAGCATCCCACGGCCCGGCCGCCCGCCTTCCGCCACGCCCGGGCCGTCGGGAAGGTCGGATCGCCGAGCACCTCCCTCGCCAGCCGCAGGATCTCCTCGATGGAATGGGCGTCGCCGAACTCCCGGAAGTCGGCCGCGAGCTCGACGCGGTCCCCCTCGACCGCGTCGGCCCGTTCCGGCGGAGGGTCCTGGATCGCCAGGAGGTCCGCCATGGCTAGGTCCCCGCCGTGGCCACCGATGACTCCCTCAGCTTGACGAGGCGAGAGTGGCCCAGGACCGCGCTGCCGATCGCCGCCGCGTAGAATGCCTCGGGGGCGACGTTCACCGGCAGGCCGACGGTTTCGCGCAGGGCCTTCACCATCCCGACGTTGCGCACGAGCCCGCCGACAAGCGTGATCTCCGGCTGAATCCCGACGTACCGCATGAGGGAGTAGGCCCGCTGCGAGAGCGAGAGAAAGACCCCCATCAGGATGTCCGGCAGCGGGACCCCCTCGGCCACGTTGTTGATGATCTCGGTCTCGGCGAGGACCGCGCAGACGCTCGAGATCAGCTTGGGATGCTCGGCCGCGAGCGCCTTGGGACCGATCTCCTCGAGGGGCACCTGAAGGTACTTGGAGCACCGCTCCACGAACCGGCCGGCGCCCGCCGCGCACTTCTCGTTCATCTTGAACTTGAGGACCTTGCCGGTCTCGGAGGTCGACATGGTGCGCGAGGCCTGGGTGCCGACGTCGACGACCAGGCGGGTCCGGGGAAACAGGAACAGGGCGCCCCGTGCTGACGAGGTGAAGTCGCTGATCTGGAGATGGCGTTCCGGCAGGGCGTAGCGACCAAAGCCGGTCGAGCAGAGGTACTCCACGTCGCCCGGGCCGATGTTGGCGGCCTCGCCGAGCTCCTCGAGCAGTTGATGCGCCACGCCGACCGGGTTCCCTCGCGCGGGCGCGGACGCGGCGGCTAGGATCCGCCGGCCGTCCTCGAGCAGTACGCCCTTGATGGCGCCCGCGCCGAGATCGACTCCCGCGGTGATCATCCGGCGCCTCCCCGTACCCGCTCCCGACCGTGGAGCGCCGCCCCAAGGGCCCCGAGGTACTGCGACAGTGGGCTCACGTTCACCGGACGGCCGAGCCGGTGCTGGAGCGCATGGACCATGCCCGCGTTCTGCGAGACGCCGCCGGTGAACGTGACCTCCGGTTCGACGCCGACGCGTTGCATCAGCGAGAGCGTCCGGTTCACGATGCTCGCGTGCAGCCCGGCCAGGATGTCCTTGGGATCCTTGCCCCGGGAGACATACGAGGTGACCTCGGATTCGGCAAAGACGGTGCAGGTGCTGGTGACCTTCACCGCGTGGCGGGCCTGGAGCGAGAGGGGCCCGATCTGTCCGACCTCGTATCCGAGCGCGTTCGCGCAGACGTCGAGGAATCGTCCGGTTCCGGCGGCACACTTGTCGTTCATGGCAAAGTCGACCACCTCGCCCGCGTCGTTGATCCGGATCGCCTTCGTGTCCTGCCCACCGATATCGACCACGAGGCGCGTGCCGGGAAACAGGAAACTGGCCCCCCGGGCGTGGCAGGAGATCTCCGTGACGACGAGCTGGCCGAAGTAGACCTTGTACCGGCCGTAGCCGGTCCCGGTAATGAACGCCACCTCGGACCGCGGGATCTGGGCCTCGGCCAGCGCCGCGTCGAGCGCCCGCTCCGCGTCCCGGACGATGTCGACGCCCACCGCGTTCAAGGATTTGCCAAGCACCCGAGCGTCCTCCCCGAGGACGACGCACTTCGCGGTCGTCGAACCGATGTCGACGCCCGCCACGATCTCGCTCATGCCGTCGCCGGCCCCCCGGCCGCCCCGACGGCGCGGCGCTGTTCGAGCGACTCGAAGAAGGCGTCCATCCGATTCTTGATCTGGGCCGGCGCGAAGTACCGGGGGTCCTCGTGGTCCGACTCGATGTAGAGGGTGGGGAGCCCCTGATCGCGGTTGAGCCAGTCTCGCAGGTCCCCCTGCCCCGCCGTAAACGACCGGCACGACTTGATCCCGTGGATGATCGCCGCGTCGGCCCGATATTCCCGCACGTAGTCCGCGATGATCTTCCGGCGCAGGGGCCAGGATTGGTTCACGTAGGCGCCGAGGCTGTACTCGGCAATGCTCTCGAACGGTCGGGCGGGGTCATGCCGGAACCCCCGGTCGAAGAGACCGCCGACCTTGGGATAGGTCGCCACCACCGAGACGGCCCCCCACTTCCGGAAGAAGTCCCAGAAGGTGCGGTAGTTGGTGTACGGCGGCACCCCCTCGACCAGCACCCGGACCTTCTCTTCCGGTAGCGGGTAGGTGCGGTCCCTCACCCGGGCGCGGACCTCCTCGTTCACCACCCCGTAGAAGTCGGCCGCCTCCCGGGTTCCGCGCAGCACGTTGATCGGGAACATGTAGAAGATCGACTCGAAGTACGCCTCGATCGGCGAAGGCCGAAGACGACCCGCGCGGAGGAAGTCCACCCAGCCGTCCTCGGCCCGGCGGGACTCGACGAGCATCCCCTTGAGCGCGTCCATGTCAAAGGCACGCCCCGTGCGCTTCTCGAGGAGGTGGATCAGGTCCCAGAGCTGGCTCACGAGGTAGTCGATGTCCTCCTTGCGCGGGTGCTCCTCCCGCATGTACGGCACGTCGAACATGAAGAGCGGCACGCCGTAGGACTCGGCGAGCGCCTCCCACCACTTGACATACACATAGCAGCCCGAGAAGCTGCACACCAGCAGGTCCGGCCGCGGGATCTGACCGAACGAGGTCCGTCCGTCCCGGTCCTGGAGGCCGAGGTCGTTCTTCACATACCCGCAGACGTCGAGGCCGTAGCCCATCGATTCCGCGTGGAGGATGTTGTCGAGCGATTGGTGCTTGATGGCGCAGTTGAGAGCGACGATCTCCGGGAACACGACCTCGTAGCCGAACGAGCGAACGATCTCCGCCAGGTTTCCCCCGACCAGCATGTAGGCGACGGGGCGCGATCGATCCGGTGAGCCAAGCCGGGCGTAGTACTCCTCCACAAGCTTGCGCTGAAGTCCGCGGGCATCGCGGAGGAAGGAGGGCGAAACCCCGGATCCGTCGGGCCGCGGGTCCGACGTTTCGGCCATCGGCTCAGCCCTCGACCGGACCCGGCCGGACCGTCGGACCTCCGCAGTGCCCGCAGAAGTCAAAGTCGTCCGGGAGGCCCGTCGCACCGCATTTCGTGCAGTGGCGCGAGGGCCGGCCGTAGAGGAACTCGGCGCCCCGCCCGTCGGCCAGGCGCTGGCGGAGGCCGGCCACGTCGGCCGGGCGTTTCTCCACGAAGGCGTGCATTCCCTCGTGCGGCTCCCGGTCCGTGAAATGGAGCGAGAGCCACTCGCGGCCGTGGCCGATGGTGTTGTGCCACGCAAGCTCCTTCCAGTAGTTCGCCTGTTGTTTGGTGTACCGTAGGCACTCGGGGAACATCCCGAGCAGCCGTTGGCAGAGCGCGTCCACAGCGGCGTCCAGCGGGGCCAGGTCGATCCGATAGCCGTCCACGCCGCGCCGGGCTTGGTCGATCTCGCCGGGGGTGGGAGGGTCGACCAGCTTCGCCCCGTGCCGGACGGACGGGGCGACCTCGCTCACGAGGCCCCAGTCCAAGGCCTTCGTTGCCGGAATGCGCTCGTTGAGCAGGAGCATCGCCCGGGCCCGCCGATCCCCGACGGTCAGCGGGAGCCACTGGGTCGCCCCGCCGCAGGCGACCGAACCGACCCCCACCCCCACCTGCCCCAGGTAAACGTGGGAAGCGGCGACCGACAGATCGCAGGCCAACTGGAGTTCGTTGCCCCCGCCGACGGCGATCCCGTTCAGCCGGGCGATCGTTGGCTTGCCGCAGCGGAGAAGCGCTTCAACCGCTCCCTGGAAGAGTCCCATGTACTTCCAGTACTCCCGGGGCCGTTGGGTGTACGTCTCGGCGTACTCCCGCACGTCTCCTCCCGTGCAGAACGCCGACGTGCCGGCCCCGGTCAGCACGAGGACGCCGACGGCGTCGTCGAGGGCGGCGTCCCGGACCGCGTCCGCGAGTTCCTGGAGCGTGTGCGTCGCGTAGGCGTTGTACGACTGGGGGCGGTTCAGGGTGATCCGGGCAACGCCCTGGCCCTTCTCGTAGAGCAGGTCACGGAACCGGAGCGCCCCGGGCCGGGAGGGGGTTAGGCTCTCGTCGACGGAGGTCGAGACCGGTCCCGCGGCACGAGCCTTCGCCATCGAGGAGCCACCGGTTCTCGACCGGGCCATCCGATGATGCGGATTGCCCCCTACCCGTAAGGGGTCAAGCCGGAACTCGGAGGGCCATCGGCCGGGTCCGGGCGTCGGTCGGGGACCCGGCGGTCAAGGCGCCCGATCGATCCGCTCCTCGATCTCCCGGCAGATCTGGGCGACCTCGGCGATCTCCCCGGGCGACAAGAGCTCCCGCGCCATCGGGAAGAGCACCCGGTCCTCCTTGTCGATATGGAATCGGAGGAGATCGTCGACCGCCTCGGTGGTGGCCACGATCCGCGACCAGGCCTCCGTGGCTCCCGGATCCGACTCGAGCCGGTCGGTATCCCGGGCGAGAGCGGAGTGGAGACTTCGAAGGGTCCCGTGGTCCTGCAGCATCACGCCCACCGGTCCCCCCTCGGAGCCGACGTGCCGGGCGATGGCAGGGAACAGTCCCTCCTCCTCTTTGCGGCCGTGGAAGCCGTCCACGTCCCGGGCCAAAAAGCGCGCGAACTCGGCCGCGGCTACCCGCGCCGAGATCCGGGCCGGGTCCGTCTGGGGGAAGGGTCCCAGTACCGCTCGGATCGCCTGAAGGCGGCGGAGGAAGATCCGATGCTCCTCCACGAGGACCGCAATGGGGTCGTCTCCGTTCGACACCGGCAACCAACCCCCTCCCCGACCGTCCGACCCGTCCGCTGCGCCGCGCGGCCGGGCCGCGGGAACCCCGGCCGCCCGAGCCGGTCGATCAGCGACTCGCGGGACTTATCCTTTCGCCGGTCCTCCCGCCGCCGGGTCCCTCCCGCGACGGGAGGGGACACGCCGATGCCCGTTCGATTCGAGACCGAAGGCGCCATCGCCTGGATCACCTTGGACCGACCCGAGGCGCTCAATGCCATCGATCCGGAATCCCACGCCGCGCTCGTGAGCGCGTGGAAACGGGTGCGGGACTCCGCGGATCTGCGCGTCGCCGTGCTCACCGGTGCGGGGCCCCGTGCCTTCTGCGCCGGTGTCGACCTCAAACGGATGGGCGAGTTCTATCGCAGCGTGCCGGCCGAGCGGCGGGTCGCGGCGTGGAACCGCCAACCGGGCATCGGGGGCCTCACCCGCAATCTCGAGGTCGGCAAGCCGGTCATCGCCGCGGTGAACGGGCTGTGCCTGGGCGGCGGACTCGAGCTCGCGCTGGCCTGCGATCTCCGCGTGGCGGGCGCCAACGCCACCTTCGGTCTTCCCGAGGTCCGATGGGCGATCATCCCGGGTCAGGGCGGCACCCAACGCCTTCCGAGAGCGATCCCCCCGGCGATCGCCCTCGAAATGATCCTGACCGGTCGTCCCATCGGGGCCCGGCGGGCGGCCGCCTTGGGTCTCGTGAACGCGGTGGTTCCCCGCGCGCGGCTCCGAACGGCGGCTCGGTCCATGGCCCGAGCGATCGCGGCCTATCCGCCTCGCGTGGTTCGGACCGCGTTGGCGGCGGTGCGGCGCGGCCTCGAACTTCCGCTCCCCGACGCGCTGCGTCTCGAGCAGGAGTTGGCCGATCCGCTCCGCGACAGCCCCGACAACCGCGAGGCGCGAGCCGCCTTCTTGGCCAAGCGGGCCCCACGGTGGGCCCCACCCGGTCCGGAGCCAGCGCCCGGTCGGCCCGGGAGACCTTGGCGCGGCCGATCCCCCTCGCGCCCTCGCCGACCCAGGTTGGCGAGGCGGTCGGGGAACCTTCCGACGTAGCCGGGTTCCGAAGGGAATCCGGTCGGAGCCTTCCGCGAGCGCCGGGCCGCGGATGCAGGTGCGGGGGCCACGCCGGAGCCGCTCTCCCGCCCGGTCGCCGGGAACGATATCTCGGAGGGTAACACGCTTTTGAGTGACGACATACTCAAATAGCCCCGCCCGGTCGCCGGGTCCTCTCCGCGGCGCGGAGGATCGGGAGCAAAGAGCGGGATGGGCTCGATCGAGGTGCGCCCCCGCGGCCGGCTGCGCGCCGCGGTGCTCCATCTGGTCGACCTGATCCCGCTCTCGACCTCCTCGGTCGCGCCGGCGTTCAGCATCGCCGCCGCCTACGGGGTCATGATCGCCTACGCCGGCCCGCAGGCGATCA
>JAKACD010000008.1 GCA_021821785.1 Thermoplasmata archaeon | reverse complement strand
CGGGTCGCCGAGGCGATCGCGAGCCAGGCGCGCACGCTCGCCTACGCCGCGCCCGGCTTCGCGACGGAGGCCCGCGCCCGCCTCAGTGCGGCGCTCCTCGAGGTCCTCCCAAAGGGGCTCTCGCGCTTCTTCTTCAGCACGTCGGGCACGGAGGCGAACGAGGCGGCCCTGAAGATCGCGCGCGCGGTGAAGCGGCGGACGAAGGTCGTCGCCCGGTACCGGTCCTACCACGGCGCGACCGCGGGCTCGATCTCCGTCACCGGCGAACTGCGGCGCCGCGCGATCGAACCGCTCCAGAAGGTCTCGGGGACCGTCTTCGCGCCCGACTGCTACTGCTACCGCTGTCCGTTCGGCCTCTCGTACCCGAGCTGCGGCGTCGCCTGCGCGGAGTACGTCGACTATCAGCTCTCCCGCGAGGGGGACGTCGCGGCGATGATCGTCGAGCCGGTCGTCGGGACCAACGGCGTGATCGTGCCGGTGCCGGAGTATCTCCCGAAGATCCGGGCGATCACGAAGAAGCACGATGTCCTCTTGATCGCGGACGAGGTGATGAGCGGCTGGGGCCGCGTCGGCGAGTGGTTCGCGGTCGATCGCTACGGGGTCGTGCCGGACCTACTCACGACGGCGAAGGGGATCACGGGCGCCCAGATCCCTCTCGGCCTTACCGCGACCACGGCGGAGGTCCACGACGCCTTCCAGGAGACGTACTTCCCGCACGGGCACACCTACGAAGCTCACCCGCTCACTCTCGCCCCCGGCGTCGCCGCGATCGAGGAGTACCGGCGGCTCGATCTCCTCGCGAAGTCGCGGAAGGACGGGGAGTATCTCCTCGCCCGCCTCCGGGAGATCGCGGCCCGCCACCCGTCGGTCGGCGAGGTCCGGGGCTTGGGACTCTTCGCGGCCGTCGAACTCGTGAAGAACCGGACGACGAAAGCGCCGTTCAACACCGAGGAAGACAAGGTCGCGGGGCGACCGCTCGTCGTGGACCAGGTGACGGCGGCGATGATGAAGGAGGGGGTCTTCTGCATCGGCTGGGTCTCCCACCTCGTCATCGGTCCGCCGCTCATCGTCTCGCGCGCGGAGCTCGACCACGGCCTCGAGGTGCTCGACCGCGCCCTCGCCGTCGCGGACGCGAAGGTCGAGACGTCCGGCTGACGGGGCCGGCCCCGGGCCGGCTCAGAACCAGCGGGTCGTCACGACCTTCTTGCGCGTGTAGAACTCGATCGCGTCGCGTCCGGTCGCGTGAAGGTCTCCGAAGAACGACCCCTTCCACCCGACGAACGGGAAGAAGGCGGGGGGCGCGGGGACGCCGATATTGACCCCGAGCATCCCGGCCTCGATGCGGTGCGTGAACTCGCGCGCCGAGCGGCCGTCGCGGGTGAAGATCGCGGCGGCGTTCCCGAACCGGGATCGGTTCGCGACCTCGATCGCCTCGTCCAGGGAGGCGACGCGGATGACCGAGAGGACCGGTCCGAAGATCTCCTCCTGGGCGATCGCCATCTCCGGGCGAACGCCGTCGAAGAGGATCGGCGGTACGTAGTAGCCGTCCGCGTCGGCCGGCACGGGTCCCCGGGCGACCACGCGCGCCCCCTGCCGTTCGCCCTCGCGGACCCAGTTCAGGACCCGGTCACGGTGGTCGGCCCGGATCACGGGTCCGACGTCGGTCTCGGGCGTCCCCCCCGGGCCGGTCACGAGCGCCGTGACGGCCGCCGCGAGGCGCTCGACCAGCCGATCCGCCCCTGGATCGACCGCGACGACGACCGAGCCTGCAAGGCAGCGCTCGCCGGATTGGCCGTAGGCGCTCGCGACGATCGCGGGTACCGATCGGTCGAGGTCGGCGTCGGGCATCACGATCAGATGGTTCTTCGCCCCGGCGAGCGCCTGGACCCGTTTTCCGTGCGCCGCGGCCGTGATGTAGATGTGACGGGCCGTGGGCGCCGACCCGACGAACGAAATCGCATCGACGCCGGGATGGGCGAGGAGGGCGTCGACCGCCGGCGCGTCGCCGTGGACGAGGTTGAACGTTCCGGCCGGGAACCCCGCCTCCGCGACCCAGCGCGCGATCCGCGTCGCGCTGAGCGGCACCCGCTCGGACGGCTTCAGGATGAACGCGTTGCCGCAGACGAGCGCGAGCGGCGCCATCCAGAGCGGGATCATGACCGGGAAGTTGAACGGGGTGATCCCGGCCACGACCCCGACCGGTTGGCGGAGGAGCGTGGAGTCGACGCCACGCGATACGTCCTCGAGGAACGACCCCTGGAGCGTCGTTGAGGCGGACGCCGCGAACTCCACCGCCTCGATGCCGCGGCGCACCGAGCCCCGCGCCTCGTCGAGCGTCTTTCCGTTCTCCTGGACGACCGTGCGCGCGAGCTCCTCCGCGTGCGTCTCGAGCAGGTGGCGAAGGGCGAGGATGTGCCGCACCCGCTCGGCGACCGGCACCTCGCGCCAGGTGAGGAATGCCCGCCGCGCGGCCCGGACCGCGAGGTCGACCTCGGCCGCTCCCGAGCGGGGGACGTGGGCGATGGGCGCCCCGGTCGCCGGGTCGGGGACCGCCAGGAGGTCGTTCACCGCGGGCCGCACCCATGCGCCGTCCACGAAGTTCTCCACCACCTCTACCGCTCCCATGCGAACCCCCACCCTCCCTCCCGCGAGCCACGGAGGGTCTTGACGCTCGCGGGGGAGGGGTCCGGCGATTGACGAACATCTCCCACCCGACGCGGCTTTTTGTAGGGCCTCTGGCTCGGAACCTCGACAGGGTCCTGTGAGGGACCCGGTCGTGTCGGAGGATTGGTAGTGTGGACCCGCGGTTCGAGGCCGCCTATGCCGAATATCGCCAGCGCACGCCGCGCTCGAAGGAACTCTGGGAATCGGCCCGGAAATGGAGCCCGCTCGGGGTTCACTCGAACTACCGGTTCCTCGACCCATACCCGTTCTACGTGAGCCGGGCGAAGGGCGTCACGCTCTGGGACGCCGACGGCAACGACTACCTCGACTTCAACATGGGGTTCGGCTCGCTTCAGAGCGGCCACGCCCACCCGAAGCTGGTCGAGGTGCTCTCTCGCCAGCTCGAGAACGGCAGCGTCTACGGTTACGAGTGGGAGCGGACCCCGGAGGTCGCCGAACGGATCTGCCGGCGCTACGGGATGGCGAACGTCCGGTTCAGCACCACCGGCCTCGAGGCGACGCACCACGCGATCCGGTTCGCCCGGGCGTTCACGAAGAAGCGGTACGTCCTGAAGTTCGAGGGGTCGTACCACGGTTCCCACGATACCCTTCTGGTGGGGGTCAAGCCCCGGCTCCAGGTCGCGGGCCCGCACGACCACCCGAAGTCGGCCCCGGCCTCCCCCGGCATCCTGCCGGAGCTGACCGAACGAACGCTCATCGCCCCGTTCAACGACCTCGCGGCCGCTCGGAAGATCGTCCACGAGCACCGGGACGACCTCGCGGCGATCATCGCCGAACCGATCCCGATGAACATGGGGTTCATCCTGCCGGAGGAGGGGTTCTTCCCGGGGCTGCGCGAGCTCGCCGACGAGCAGGGGGCGCTCCTGATCTTCGACGAGATCAAGACCGGTGCGAAGTATCCCCACGGGGGGGCGGGCCGGGTCGGGGTCCGCCCCGACATCATCACCCTCGGCAAGTCGATCGCCTGCGGCGTGCCGATGAGCGCGATCGCGGCCGGGCCCGGTATCCTCGACGAGGTCGGCCCACGCAAGGTGGCGCACGCGGGGACGTATAACTCGAACCCGCTCGCGATGGCCGCCTGCCTCGCCTCCCTCGACCACATCCTCACCCCGGAAGGCCTCGAGCGCTCCGCCCGCCTCAACGCCCGTCTCGCGAAGGGCTACACCGAGGTCTTCGACGATGCGGGGGTCACCGCCTACGTCTCGGCCGACGGGGTCTCGGGCACGGTCTACTTCGCCGACCACCCGGTGCGCAACTGGCGGGACTTCCTCTCGGTCGACGGGGACCGCTCGATGCTGTACTACTACCTCTGCCTCAACAAGGGACTGATCCCGTCCGGAACTGGCCCGGACGAGCAGTGGACCCTCTCGGTCCAGCACACGGACGCCGACGTCGACCGCCACCTCGAGATCCTCGGCTCGGTCGCGGAACGGCTCGCCGGGACCCCGCAGGCCGGCGAGATCGAGGAGTCGGTCTAACGCGACGGCGCGGACGCCCGTCGGTCCGAGCGCCGGGACCGGAGCCCGTGGGGCGCCCCGGGACGGGAAATGGTTGGCCCGGCCCGGGGCCGATGTGGCCGCGGGCCGGGCCCCGTTGGGTTCCCGCTTACGCGGGAGCCGGGTCGGTGATAGCCTTCGTGTCCGACTCCGACTCCTCGGGGGATCCGAAGATCCGCCGGAGCCGCCGTCCGACCGAGCGACCGCGCACCTTCGGAGTGCGCGGGCGCCGGGTCTGGGCGGCGACCCAGGCGAGGTCCTCGCGCGGGAACTCGCAGACAGCGAACTCCCTAACGCCGGGCCCCCCGAGGAGAGAGTCCGCCACGGGGCGGGCTCGGCCGATTTGATCGGTCTGCATGCTCTCCCTCCTCGGTCATGGCTTCCGGTCTATCGAGCCCGGCCGGGGTATTTAACGGGGAAGCCCCCAAGGAAAGGGGGCACCCCCCCCTCCCCGGACGTCGACCGATGCCTCGGCGGGGCCCCGGAGGCAGTGCTACGGCGTAACACGGGGCGGGCCCTATCCTCCTCCTTCGGAAGCGCGGGGGACCGGGTCAGCGGTAAGAGCCACGGCCTCCTCCGCGTTCGGTCCGTGCTGCATGGCGTCCTCCGGGATCCCTCCGCTCCCGCCCCCGCATACCCGTGTAGGAGTCGGCGGGGTGCTGGTCCGGGACGGTCGGGTCCTGCTCAACCGGGCGGTCTACCGGACCCGGTTCACGATCCCGAGCGGCTACGTCGACCCGGGGGAGGGTCTGGCGACGGCCCTAGCCCGGGAGTTTGAGGAGGAGACCGGGCTTACCGTGGAGGTCGGTTCCCTCCTGCTCGCCCGGCACAAAGTGATCGCCGCCTCGGAGAGCGACGTCTTCTTCGCCTTCCTCGTCCACCATCGAGCCGGGACGCCCTCCGCCCGCCCCCCGGAGATCGCGGAGTTCCGGGAGGTGCCGCTCGAGGAGGCCCCACGGGCGGAGTGGATCGCCCAACTCTCCCGCGAAGCGATCGCCGTCGCCGCCCGGTCGGGCGGCGCCTGGCCCCGAGCCGGGGCCCGGACCCAGGAGGTCCCGGGGCTCGTGAACGAGCTCTTCGAACCGCCCGAGGACAGGGGCGACTGACCCAGCGACCGCGTCCGGCGCCGAGGCGACCCGCTCGGTCGGTCCGGAAAGGGTGGCCCCGTCCCCGAGACGGCCCCGGCCCCCACGGGGGCGGGAGATCCGGCGCTTCGGGGGGCCCGCAGCGCGCGGGGCCCCGAAGCGCCGTTCGGAGTCGACCGCCCTTCCGCTTGGGAGACCCGGGGCGCTCGAAGCGCTCCTCGGACCACCGATACCTCACGGGGTCCGTGAGACGGAGCCTCGTCGCCATCTCCACCGACCCGTCGGGCGCCGGGAAGCAGATCCCGGCCCGATCGTCCAGAACCGCGAGGAAGAGGCGCACCTCGGGGAGGAACCGCAGGGGAAGACTGTTGCAGATGGGGGCGCCGCCCCTTATCGACCGGAAGCGCGAGCCGGGTTCCCCGCTCCCGGGGAAGCGGGTCGCCGCGTGGACATGTTCTGGCGCGTACCCCCATAGATTCGTACACCGACCCGTGGGAGACCGCCCGGGGGGGCCGGAGGGGAGGACCGGCCGGATCACCGGGACGTTCAACCCGAGGGCTTCGGGCAGGCGGAACCGGGAGGGGATGCTCGCGTCCAGGATCGGGAGGGGACTCGGGGAGGCGGCCATCCCCGGCCGCTCGGACCTTCACGATCCGCCCGTCCCTCTCCACTCGCCGTCGATCCGGGGTATCGGATAGACTCGTAGAGCTTCGGGCGTCCCCGGCTCAGAAACCGGTCCACAATCGTTGGACCCGGATCGGTTCGCCCGGGCGGTACCGCCGGCCGTGATCGAGGATGCAGAACCCATCCGCGTGGAGGAGCTCGGTCATGCGGGCGACCCCCCAGTCTAGGATCCTCGCGGCCCCGTCCACGTCACGGGTGAGGTAGAGCGAATCCATCCGATGGTCCACCGCTACGGCTTCGGCCAACGGAAGCTCCGAGTACTCGCGTAACTCGCGTCCCACCCGGCGGGAGAGCACGTGCAGGCCGTGCTCGTGGAGGACCGTAACCGCCGACACGAGCTGGCCGGGAAGGACGAGCACCGGGGTCCGGCCTACGACACCGACCGCCCCCCGCTTCAGGACGTTCGTCGTGACGCCTTCGAAGAGGAGCCGCCCGACCTCGGCGACGGCCCCCTTCGTTACGTCCCTCCGACCGATCGACGAGCCTCCGATCGTCACGACGAGGTCGGAGCGTCGGCTGGCTGCCACGAGCGCCCGGGCGACCTGAGCCCGGTCGTCGCGCAGCGGAGGATGCAGCCCGCACTGCGCACCGAGCAGCCCGGCGATGAGCGGCCCCAGATAGTCGGGCGTCCCGGCGCCCGAACGACCTCCCGCCGCGACCAGCTCGTCCCCGATGGGCAGCACGGAGACGCGGAGGCGGAACACCGGCACCGTTCGGACCCCCTGCGCGAGCAGGAGGGCGAGCTCCACCGGTCGGATCCGTTGGCCCCGCTCAAGCAGGACCGCGCCCCGTTCGATCGACTCGCCGGTCTCAAGGATATCCTGCCCGGGCGTCGGAGCGTGCGCGACGATCAACCGCTCCCCGTCTCGATGGGCCCCCTCGGAGCGGACGACGGCGTTGGTTCCCGGAGGGAGGCGCGCGCCGGTCGTGATGGAGATCGCTTCGCCCCGCCGCAGCGGCCGACGCGAGGAGGAACTCGAGGGAAACGCACTCCCCCGCACGACGTACGGACCCGTCGGGGCACGGGGAAGGAGGCGGAGCGCAAAGCCATCCATTGCCGAGCGCCGTCCGGCCGGAAGCGAGCGGGTCGCCACCAACCGACGGCTCACCCGTTGGCCGAGCGAGCGCAGGGTCGGCACCTCCACCTCGGGGAGGGTGCGAAACCGGAACGCCCGGATCCGACGACGTGCCGCGGAAAGCGGGATCAGCGTTCGATCCCGTTCTCGGGTATCCTCCCTCGTGGTCGGCCCCCCCGGGCGGACGGCGGTGCGCCGCAAAACGGTTCGTAGGCTAGCGCTACCCCACCATCGGCCCGTTCGCGGGCGACGGGACCCCGCCTCGGCCAGGGGCCTGCGTTCCGTCTTCCCCGCTCGCGCGAGGCACGATACCGCCCCGATCGCGAAGTCGCGCTGGGCCCCGAGCCGCGACCGGGTCTCGTGAAACCGCGGGGGCCGTTCCGTCTCGTCCCGCAGGTCGCTCACCGTGAACCGGGCGGCCGCCTCGGCGCCTTGCCCCCGGGCGCCGGTACCGAGCGCGCTGGATTCCATCTCGACCGGCAGCACGCCCTCGTCCTGGAACGTCCGCCGTTCCTGCGCGGTCTCCCGGCACACCGCATCGATGGCCCGCGCGGCCCCCCTCCGGTACGAGGTCCCGTCCTTTCGCCGCTCGGCTTCGGTGGCGCGAAGAACCCCGGGGGCGGGCGTGCTGTGCCGGGCGGACGCTGTGCTGGGAGGTCCACTCGTCGCGGATCGTGCGGGTGCAGCGCCCCCAACTGCGGAGGCCGGATCGCTCTGGAGACCGCCCGCAAAGGCGGCCACGAGGCATCGATGAGCGCCCATCGCCACGAGCTCCCCGATCGTACGGGCCCGAGCGGTCCCTCGAGGCCACGGACCTCGGCGAGCCCGGTCTGGGAGGCACCGCGGCGCCGCACGTACGGTCGCGGAACGGTCTGGACGGGGCGAGCGTCCCCCGCTCCATCGCGTACGTCGTCCGATGGGGACGAAGCCGCGTACGACGGAGGACGGTGACGGAGTGCGCGGTGCGCCGATTGGGTGGAGGTGGCGGACGAACCGGTCCGGGGTGACCCCCGCGGTGCAGAGGGCTTTGGGGAAAGTTGGGGCCACGGCATCGCGGAGTGCGAACTCCTTGGGCCGGCCCGGGAAACGAACGGTCGTGGTGAACCAACGGGGCGTGCGGATGTGCGACCCCGGGGACCGCGACGCGCTCGAACGCCCCGGCTACTCGAGGTCGCGGAAGACCTTCCGCAGGAGCTTACCGAAGCGCTCGGCCGGCACGACCCCGACCTCGGTGCGGACGAGTTCGCCCTCCCGGAAGAACAGGAGCGACGGGATCGAGCGAATCCCGAACCGGGCGACGAGGCTCGGTTCGTGGTCGGCATGGATCTTACCGAAGCCGACCTGATCCCCCCACTCGTCCGCGGCCCGGGCGAAGATCGGACCGAACGCCCGGCACGGGACGCACCATGGGGCCCAGACGTCCACGACGGCCCGGGGGTGCTCGCGGAGGTAGCGGGGGAGGTTCAGCGACGTCAGCCGCTCCGGGGTGGGACGCGCGCGACGCGCCGGCTCGACCCCGGACTTCGGCGGGGCGGCGGCCGGGGATTCGGCCGGAGCGCCGCGGAGCCGGTCCCAGATGCTGACCGTGCCTCTCTCCTCCTTGAGCGGTGGTGACCTCCTCGGGGCCTCCGGAGTACAAGGCGGCATCGTCAAGCCGGGCGGACGGAGGGGCCCTGCACGATGACGGGCGTCCCCCATTCCGGCTCCGCGGCCCACAGCGGGGTCGAGGGCGAGCGGACGCTGGAACCACGCGACGTCCCAGTAGCGATCGAACTTTCGGCGGACTTGGGTGAAGACCCCGACCTCCCGGAACCCGAACCGGCGGTCTAGCGAGAGCGAGGCCGGGCTCGGCAGCGTGACCTCGGCCACGACCGTGCGCACATCCTCCCGGGCGATCGACCGGAACCGTTCCTCCGAGAGCTGCCCCCCGACGCCCTGGCCCGGGTGTTCGGGCGCCCCGTAGACCGAACTCTCTACGGTCGTGGAGTACGCGGGCCGGGGATGGAACGCGTGGGTCGACGCCCCCCGACCACCCGGGCGCGATCGTCGACCGTGACGAGCAATCCGTGCGGCCCCGCCCGAGAATGCTCTTCGAGCCGGCCGAGACGGTCCTCGGTCCGCAGCGAGATCGTGTCGAAGGTTGCCGGACTGTGCTCCACGTAGTGATTGTAGATCGCTACGATCTGGGCGAGGTCGTCGCGCACGGCCGAGCGGATCCCGAGCTCCATGCCTTTTCCGGAGACCGGAGCCCCCGACCGTCAAGAAACGGCGCTTGGAGAGACGGGACAATTACCGGGGAGGGGGACGATTCCCCGGACCGGTGACCACTCACCTTTCCGCGGAACGAGGCACTCTACCAGCCTCGCGGGCGCCGAACCTGTCGGGCGTTTCCGTCTCGCCGCGACCTCCGGACCGTCGACGGAGCTCCGGTCGATGGCACGCCGGCGGAGGCCCCGTCACTACCGTACGCCGTTCCGCTCCATGAACGCCAATAGCCGCCGCCAGGCGTCGGCACAGGCGTCGCGGTGTTCCTCGAACGAGCGGTCGAAGAAGCTGTGCGGAGCCCCGGGATAGGTGTGGGACTCCACCTCGATGCCCTGGGCCCCGGCCCGCCGCGCGAACTCCTCGAACTCCGAGGCCGGCGTGCCCTGGTCGTCGCCGGCGAGCAGCATCAGAATCGGCGCCTTCAGCCGGGGGATCCACGGACCGACCCGTTCCATCGGCCGCCCTCCGTAGAAGCCGATGCATCCCGCGAGACCCAGTCCTTCGGCCGACTGGCGCCAGGAGTTGGCGCCGCCGAAACAGAATCCGACCGAGAAGATCGGTAGCGTGCTCCCGTCTCGGCCCGCGCGGATCCGGTCCCGCGCGGCTCGGACGTCGTGCGCGATCCCCTCCGGGGTGGTCTGCGCGACGTGCGTCTTCCAGTCGAACGAGTCGTCGCGCTTCGCGCCGCCCGCGGTCCGGCCGAAGTAGTCGATCGCGATCGCCTCACAGCCGGCCTCGGCGAAACGGACGGCCAGGTCCTCGTAGTATGGGTGGAGGCCTCGCACGTCGGGCAGGATGATGACGCCGGCCCATGGCTTCTCCGCGCCGACCGCCGCATAGGCACGGAAGCGCGCCCCGTCCTCCGCCGAGAGCTCGATTTCGCCGTGTTCTCCGACCGGTCCCCGCCGGGGGGGCTCGGGCGCCCGAGAATCGTCCGAGTGGCACATACCCACCCCTAACCGGTAAGGTTCCTATCAGTAACGGTCGGTCGAAGGACCGCGGGCACGGTGGCGGGGATGTGGCCAGGTCCCGTCGTCGAGGCGCCGTCGCCGCAGTACCTCGGCCGCGGGACTACTAAATACCGAGAGCGGGTCGCGGGGCCGGAGGGAGAGGTTGGCGCGAGCGAAACGGCGGCCGACCCCCCGCACTCCCAACGTTCGTGCCCCCGTGCGCGCACGCCCCACCCGGGCGGCGCCCCCTCCGTCCGTCGACCTGCATGAGGAGCCGCACTCCCACATCGTCTGTCGCGCCTGCGGTCGCATCCAGCGGATCGAGCTCACGGAACTCGACCGGCACTTCCTCGAAGAGCTCGCGGCCCGGCGACCCGACGGGTGGTCGGTGGACGGGATCTCGTATTCGCTCACCGGCGCCTGCCAGCGCTGCCGGGAAGGCCCGTCGGCGTAGCCCGGGGCTCCGAGCCGAGAAGCGACGATGACCGGTTTTTTCACGGCCCCGCGGATCGCCTGGGGGCCCGGCGCGATCGAGCAGCTGAGCGGTCTCGACGCGCATCGGGCGGTGGTGGCGGTCGACCACGCGGTCGAGGGCCGGGACGGAGCGCGGCGCATCACCGAAGAGCTCGCGAAGACGGACTGCGCGATCGAGGTGGTGGGCCTCCCGGAGGCCCCGGATCGCGTCGACCGGATCGGCGTGCTGGTCGAGCGGCTCACCGCGTTCGCCCCGGACTGGCTCGTGGTGGTGGGCGGAGGGCGCGCGATCGATGCGTGTAAGGCCGCCCGGCTCGTCTTCGAACGACCGGGCCTCGACCTCCGCGCCGCGCTCCCGGGCCTCGATCTCGACGGCCCGCACCGGCTGCGCCTCGCGGCCGTCCCGACCACCAGCGGTAGCGGCAGCGAGGCCTCGGCCACGGCCGACCTCTGGACCGCCGAGGGCGTCCCGTTCGAGTTCGCGCACCGGGCCCTGACCCCCGAGTGGGCGCTCCTCGACCCTGCGTTCGCCGCGTCGCTCTCCCCGGACCTTCTTCTCGACGGCGGGTTCGAGATCGCCGTCCAAGCCCTCGAGGCGTACCTCTCCGCGTGGGCAAACCCGCTCTCGGACGCCCTCGCGGTCGACGCGCTCGCGACGGTCCTCGAGCGCCTCCCTCACGCGCTCCGCTGGAGCGAGGACCCCGATGCGAAGGCGGCGCTCCACTACGCCGCCACCGCGGCCGGCCTCGCGGCGTCGAACGCGCAGCGGGGGGTCGGGCATGCCCTGGCCCGCGCCCTCAGCGGGCCGACCGGGCTCTCCTACGGACGGCTCCTCGGGCTTCTCTTCCTCCCCGTGCTCGAATTCGACCGACCGTCGGCCCGGGACCGACTCGAGGCGCTCACGACGGCGGTCCTCCGTGGCGAGAACCCCGTGCGGACCCCGCTCGCGACGCGGTGGGGACGCCTCCTCGAGACGTTCCGCTGCCCGGCGACGCTGCCCGCCGCCGGAGTCGATACGAGCCGACTTGCCGCCGTCCGCGATCAAGTGATCGCCCATGCGCTCGGGTCGCCGGCGGTGCTCGCGAACCCCCGCGTGCCGTCGTCGGACGACCTTGGGTCGTTCCTGGACCGGATCCAAGGGGACCGGTCCCTCTGAGGAGACCCCCTGCCCGAGGCGAACGCCCGAGTCCGCGGCCACGACCTAAATAGTCCGGGACATCCCAAGGGGCGTGCCCGATGCCGGCGCGCCGCCCGCGGCGGAGGATCGGTCGGGGCTCTCGACCGAGTCCCGTCGGATCCTTCACGCGCTCGACACGGCGCGTGTCCAGCGGTTCCACTTCCGCACGATCGTCGTTGCGGGAATGGGGTTCTTCACCGATGCCTACGACCTCTTCGTCATCTCGCTCGTCATCCCGATCCTGATCGCCCTCGCGCCGGGCGGCGCGGTCAGCACCAGCGAGCTCGCCCTCCTCGGTTCGACGGCCCTGATGGGCGCGGCCGTCGGCCAGGTGCTCTTCGGCTGGCTCGGCGACCGGCTCGGCCGCCGGAGGGTCTACGGGCTCACGCTCTCGCTCATGGCGGTCGCGGCGGTCGGCAGCGCGCTGAGCGTCCCCATCGGGGGCCTCTCCACGATCTCGGTCCTGATCCTCTGGCGGTTCTTCCTCGGCGTCGGCGTCGGCGGCGACTACCCGCTCAGCGCGACGATCATGAGCGAGTACTCGAACGTCCAGAGTCGCGGCCGCCTCGTCGCCTCCGTTTTCGCGATGCAGGGCTTCGGGCTGCTCGCCGGGGCCGGGACCAGCCTCGCGGTCGTCTACGCGATCCCGAACCTCGACATCGCCTGGCGGCTCATTCTGGGCCTCGGCGCGCTCCCGGCCGTCCTCACGATCTATTACCGGATCCGGATGCCCGAGACTCCCCGCTTCGAGCTGGCCCGTGGGCGGGTCGGCGCCGCGGCGAGCACCGTCGGGACGATCACGGGGACCCGGCTCGCGGGCGGGGGGTCGACGCCCCGGTCCCTGGGCGTCCCGCTCCGCCAACTGTTCCGCTCCTATGGCCTCGTAATCTTCGGGACAGCCGCGACCTGGTTCCTCCTCGACATCGCGTTCTACTCGACCAACATCTTCAATCCGCTGATCCTGAAGCACATCGGCTTCGCGAGCGCGGCGAGCTACCCGGCGCTCGAGCAGGTCCGGCGGCTCGCGATCGGCAACGTGCTGATCGCCCTCGTCGCGAGCGTCCCGGGATACTGGGCGGCGGTCGCGCTCATCGACCGGGTCGGCCGTCGGCCGCTCCAGTACATCGGCTTCGGGGTGATGGCGTTCGCGTTCCTCTTCCTCTCCCTCGACTGGGGCGGTCTCGAATCGGTCCTGCCCGCCTTCCTCGCCGTCTATGGCCTCACCTTCTTCTTCGCGAACTTCGGCCCGAACACGACGACGTTCGTGTACCCGAGCGAGGTCTTCCCGACGACGTTCCGCACGACCGGCCACGGGATCGCCGCGGCCTCGGGGAAGATCGGGGCGGTCGTGGCGGTGTTCGTCTTTGCGGGCCTCTACCAGACCTACGGGATCCCGTGGTTCTTCGGTCTGCTCGCCGCTGTCTCGTTCCTCGGCTTCGTGCTCACGCTCGCCCTCCTCCCGGAGACCTCGCAGCGATCGCTCGAGGATGTCTCGGGAGAGGACGAGCTCGCGGTGCTCGTCCGGCGGTTCTCGACGTACCTCCGTTCGCTCTCGCTGACGGGCCAGCAGGCCGCGATCGCGCTCCGCGAGCTCCTGGACGATCCCGTCACCGACCGCGACCGGAAGATCGACGGCATCCGCGCCATCGAACACGCGGCCGACGAGGAGGTGCACCGCATCTTCGTCGAGCTCAACTACCGGCGCCTGACCTCCGAGGTCCGGGCCGAGGTCGGCCGCCTCGCGAGCGCCCTCGACGACATCATCGACGGCATTGAATCGGTCGCGGCCCGGGTACGGACCTACCACCTCGACCGGACCCGACCCGAGCTCAAGCGCTTCGCCGACATCGTCGTCGAGTGCGTCGAGCGGGTCGCGGACGGGATCTTGGGGCTCGACGAGCTCTATCGCGGCGCGCCCGCCAACCTCGAGCACGCCATCGTCGAGGTGAACCGACTCGAGAACGAGGCCGACGATCTCTTGCGCGACCTGCTCGAGAAGCTCTTCACCGAGCGGGACCCGGTGGAGATCCTGAAGTGGAAGGACTTCTACGAGCGGCTCGAGATCATCACCGACCGCTGTGAGGACGTTACGAACGTCTTCCAGGACCTCGAGGTCCGCTACGCCCCCGGCTCGTAGCGGCGCGACCTCCACGGCGCACGACTAGCGCAACGACTCCTTCGTTCCCCGATAGAAGTCCCGGGACGGGCTCAGCGTCGCAAGGACATCGGGGTCGAGGATGGGGCGCGTGCCGCTGGCCAGCGCCGCGAGCGTCCGTCCGACCCCGGGGCCGAGCATGAACCCCTGCCCGCAGAGGCCGATCCCGAGGAGGAGCCCCTTGACGTCCGGGGCCCACCCGACGATCGGGCTCCCGTCCGGGGTCATCGGGTACAGGCCACGCCAGACGCGACGGATCGTGAGGTTCTTCAGCCGGGGGATGAGGGAGACCAGGCGCGCGGCCGCGATCGGCATGAACTCGAAGGTCGACGTGCGGTTCTCGCCGGGGACCGCCGGCCGCGGAGTGTAGCAGAAGATGACCTGCTGGTCCGCGTCCTGGCCGAAGTAGAAGTTCGCCGTCTTCCCCTCGGGCCCTGGCCGCAGGTCGACGACGAGCGGGGCGAGGAACTCCTTCACGGGAGCCGAGATGCCGGCCTCGTGGCTCTCGGGCGCGACCGGGAGCTCGAGGCCGGCCATGCGCGCGATCTGCGACCCGCGCGCCCCGGCCGTGTTGATCACCACCGGGGCGCGGTACTCGCCCCGGTCGGTTCGGACACCGCGGACCGTGTGGTCGTCGACGAGGAGGTCGGTCACCTTTTCCCGGTAGTGGTACTCGGCCCCGCGCCGTACGGCCTCGTGGGTGAACGACTCCGCCGCCTTGAGGGGGTTCACCTGACCGTCCCCCGGGGAGTACGTCCCCCCGCGCAATCCCTCCGGATTGATGCCGGGGACCACCCGGCGGATCTCCGCCGGATCCCGCCACTCGATCCCGAGGTGGTAGGCGTGCTGGACCCCGAGCAGGGTGCGCAAGGTCGACTCGGTCGTCTCGTCGTACGCGGGGAAGCAGTACCCCCCGGGCTTCCATCCGATGTCGGTCCCAGTTTCCTCCTTCCAGTGCGAGAAGATCTCAAGGCTCTCCTGCCCGAGCCGGATCTTCGCGGGGTCGGAGTGGGTCGCCCGGACGCCGCCGATCGCCGCCTTGTTCTGTCCTTGGCCCGAGGCGCTGAGCTCGTCGAGCACGAGAACGCGGCGCCCCTCGCGGGCCAGAAAGTAGGCGGTCGGGTTGCCGACCGAGCCCGCCCCGATGACGATCGCGTCAACGTCCGCGGCCATCGTTCTCCTCGCTGAGGAAGGCCGTGATCGGCACCTCCTGGGTGAACGGACGCGGAACGCCCGGCGTCACTGACCCGGGCTCGATACCGAGCTCGCGGAAGACCCGTAGGATGAGTTCGCCGCAGGTCCGGCCCCCGCAGGGGCCCATCCCGCTGCGGAGTCCCGCCTTCACGGCGTTCATGTCGCGGGTCCCGGTCGCCCGGAGGTACTCGATCACCGACGCTCGGGTCACTCGCTCGCACCGACACAGGACGACCTCGTCGTCGCGGACGGGCGGGGCCCCCGGGACAGGCCGGGGCGGGACGGGATCCCGGACGCGGACCCCGGCGACGCGGTCGGCCTCGGAGGCCGGAACGTCGAGTACGAGCAGCCGGCGGTGGTGGAGCGCTCGGCCGGCCAGGATGCGCACGACCCGCGCCTCGCCGACCGGCTCGCCCTCGCGGCCGCTGGTGGGCACGACCTCGCCGGGGTGGACCCACTCCTCGGGCATCTCCCACGGGACCGTGACGCGGGCTCGGGCGCCGGTCGGGTCGACCCGCCGGTCGACCAGCGTGATCGCGAGCCCCGGGCAGACGGCCACGCACTTCAAGCAGCCGGAGCAGTCGCCGACGAGCTTCGGCCGTCCGAGAAGATTCCCCTCGAGGATCGTGATACTGTCGAGCGGGCAGACCTCCGTACACGGATTGCACGGGATCTCCTGCTCGCAGCGGAGGAGGGGATAGACGCGCCTCTCGGCAGGGACCGGATAGACGCCGAGCACCGGGCCCGGGTGCGCGGAGAGCTCGAGAGCGCGCTGCCGCCAGGCCTCGGGGACCGTATCGGGAAACCCGAGGTCCTTCAGAATGGTGCGGGCCACGATCCGTCCGGAGAAGATCGCGGCCGACGCCTCGGCGATCTCGCGGGCGTCACCGGCCGCGTACGCACGCAGCCCGATGCGACGGGCCTCCTCGAATAGCTCGTTGACGGGAGAGAGCCCGACAGCGACCAGCACGGTATCGACGTCGAACGCCACCTCGCTCCCCGGAATCGGGTGGAACTTCGGATCGACCCGCGCGGCGATCACCCGCTCGACGTGCTCGCGACCCTCGGCGCGGAGGACCGTGTGGCTGGTGTAGACGGGGACGCCGAGGCGCAGCAGCTTGTCCCGGTGGACCTTGTAGCCTCCGACCTCGGGCAGCATCTCGACGACCGCGACGACGTCGACGCCGGCCTGGAGCGCCTGGTAGGCAACGATGAGACCGACGTTCCCCGCGCCGACGATGAAGAGCCGCCGGGAGGGGAGAACCAGATCGCGGTTAACGAGGGTTTGGAACGCTCCCGCTCCGTAGACACCGGGGAGGTCCGCGCCCGGGAAGGCGAGCGCCTTCTCCCGGGCCCCGGCGGCGACGAGAAGCACCTTCGGCCGGACCGCGGTGAAGCGCCCACGGCGCACCACGCCGACCACGCCGCCGTCGAAGACCCCGACGACCGGTGACTCCGTCCAGATCTCCACGGTGGGGAGCGCGGCCACTTCTGCGGCGAGAAGCTCGCCGATCGCCTGGCCCCGGTCCCCGGCATGGCAGTCGGCGACCGAGCCGAAGAAATTGTGCGTCTGGAGCGAGAGCTTCCCGCCGAGCGTCGGTTTGTCGTCGCAGATCGTGACGTCGAGTTCCCGGGCGGCGAGCTCGCGGGCGGCCTCGAGCCCGGCCGGACCCCCGCCGACGATGAGGACCTCGGTCCGGACCTCGTCGACGCGGGGGACGAGGGAGACCGGCGCGTCGTCCGGGGCGAGCTCAGGGTATCCCACCGTCGACCGGACCACCATCCCGGGCCGCACCGGCGTGAGGCAGGCTTTCACCGGGCGTCCGTCAACGACCACGAGGCACTGCGCGCACTGGCCGTTCGCGCAGAAGATCCCTTGCGGGGCGCCGTCCCGCTCGTGCCGGCCGAAGATATGGATCCCGTTCGCGATCAGGGCCGAGGAGATTGGCTCCGACGGCCGGGCCGTGATCGGTCGCCCGTCGAAGGTGAACTCGACCGTCGGGCCCGGGCCCGGCACGTCGAGGACGGGATGGCGGAGGACCCGGTCCATGGGCATCGCCTGCTCAGGAAAATCAGCGGGGAGAGTGACTTTAAGGCGGCATCAATGGGACTTCACGAAACCGTTAGCATCCGTCGGAGGGTGGCGCGGAGCATGAACTACAACGTCGAGCGTCCGGTGAACGACGTCAACACAATCCGTTCGTACGCCCCGAACTCCCCCGACCGGACGCGGCTCGAGGCCGAGATCGCGGCGCTCCGGCGCGCGCCGAGCGAGATCCCGCTCGCGATCGGCGGTCGCGAGGTCCGCACCGACTCGGTCCTCGAGGTCCGGGCCCCGGACGACCATGGGCTCCTCCTCGCCCGGGCGCATCTGGCCGGCCCGGCGGAGCTCCACCGGGCGGTCGAGAGCGCCCTGGCCGCGCGCGCGGCGTGGTCCCGGATGGCCTGGCCCCACCGGGTCGGGATCTTCCAGCGGGCGGCGACCCTGCTCGCCGGGCCGCGTCGGATTCGGAACATCGCCGCGATCATGCTCAACCAGGCGAAGAACCCCTACGAGGCCGAGATCGACCTCGCCGAGCTCGTCGACTTCTGGAACTTCAACGTCTACTTCGCCCGCCAGATCTACGAGCTGCAGCCGAACCAGTACCCGGGCGAGACGAACCGGTTCGACTGGCGGCCGCTCGAGGGGTTCGTCCTCGCGATCCCGCCGTTCAACTTCTACTCGATCGCCGGGAACCTCCCCACGGCCCCGGCGATGATGGGCAACGTCGCGCTGTGGAAGCCGGCGCGCGCCGTCATCCCCGCGAACTACGAGATCTACCGGGTCCTGGTCGAGGCCGGCCTTCCTCCGGGGGTCATCAACTTCGTGCCGTTCTCGAGCCGGGACGCGAACGTCGTCCTCGATCATCCCGACCTTGCGGGGATTCACTTCACGGGGAGCTACGACACGCTCGTCGAGATCTGGAAGCGGGTCGGGAGCCAGATCGAAAAGTACCGCAACTTCCCGCGGATCGTCGGGGAGACCGGCGGGAAGGACTTCATCTTCATGCACCCGTCGGCGGACGCCCGCGGCACCGCGCTCAACCTCCTCCGCGGCGCGTTCGAGTACCAAGGCCAGAAGTGTTCGGCCTGCTCGCGCGCCTACATCCCCGAAAGCCGCTGGCCCGAGGTCGAGCGGATCCTGACGGCCGAGCTCCCCAAGGTCGGCGTCGGACCGGTCTCGGACCTCAAGAACCTCATGGGCGCGGTGATCGACGAGGCGGCGTTCGCCCGGATCCAGGGCTACCTCGACTTCGCGCGGAGCCATCCGAAGGAGTACTCGTTCGTCGTGGACGGCGGGACCGACCGCTCCCACGGCTGGTTCGTCCGCCCGACCGTCGTCCGGACGACCGAGCCGAAGGGGAAGCTGATGTCGGAGGAGATCTTCGGCCCGTTGCTCACCGTCTACGTCTATCCGGACGCCGAGTACGAGGCGACGCTCCGCCTCTGCGACGCGACCTCGCCCTACGGGCTCACGGGGGCGGTCTTCGGGGAGGACCGGGCCGCGCTCGCACAGGCGGAGGAGCTCCTCCGGTACAGCGCCGGCAACTTCTACGTGAACGACAAGCCGACCGGGGCGATCGTCGCGCGCCAGCCGTTCGGGGGTGCCCGGCGGTCGGGAACGAACGATAAGGCCGGCTCGATCCTGAACCTCCTGCGCTGGGTCTCCCCCCGGAACATCAAGGAGACCGCCGTCCTGCCGGACGACTGGCGGCGACCGTTCCAGGGCTAGGCGTCAGCGGGCCGCGGGCCTATACCCCGGGCACAAGCGCCTTCACCGGGGTTCCGGCGGGGGCCGCCTCGGGCGAAGGGGACTCGACGGCCCGGTTGATCGCGATCTCGGCGAGGTCGCTCGCGTAGAAGGCGCTCCGCTCGAGGCTCTCGAGGACGTAGGCGAGCCCGATGGCGAGGCGGCCGCGCTTCGAGCCGATCTCGTGGAGCAGCTGGTCGCGCTCGCGGGTGATCTGCTCGGCCGAGTCGATCACGCGGTTCGCCTTCGGGATGTCGCGGCTGTCGAGGCAGTCGAGGGCATCGGCGAGCGCGCTCCCGGCCTGGTCCGCCATGCGTTCGAGCGCCCCTGCGAGCCGCTCGGGGGACCGCTCGGTGCCGATCATCGCTACCGTCTCCGCGATGCGCACCGCGTGGTCGGCGATCCGCTCGAGGATCCGGGAGGCGAGGAGGTACGTCGAGCACTCCGGGAGCGTGAGATCGAGCGTCGCGAGGATCCGCGCGTCGCGGAGCGCGCTCGTCACCTGCTTCTCGAGGAACCAATGGAGCCGGTCGACCTCCCAGTCGCGCTCGACAACGTCCCGCGCGATCTGCGCGTCCCGGCTTCGGAATGCCGCCATCGCGTCGGCCTGCATCGCGCGCACCATCTGATGCTCGCGCCGGAGGATCGAGGGGATCGGCAGCGGGTTCGCCCCGACGACGTCCTGGAGGATCACCGACTCCGCGGTCTCCTCGAGGATCTCGGGGCCGATCATACGCTGGGCGAAGGAACGGATCACCTCGCGGGTCCGGGCGCTCATCCGGCCCGGCGTGCGGATCTCGAGGAGCGGGTAGCCCGCGATGTACTCCGCGATCAGCCGACGGAAGAGATGCTCCTTCTCCATCTCGTTCGACACGCTGACGGCGCGCCGCTCGGCGATCGGCGGCCCGGCCGATTCGGCGAAGACCGTGAGCGAGCCGTCGGCCCGCGGCGTGAAGAGGAGCGTGTCGCCGGGGCGGAGACCCCGGGCCATGACCCAGTTCTTCGGGAGCGAGATGATGTAGGTGGAGCCCCCGGTCTTCTGGATCCGTCGCCCGTGGAAGCCTCCGCTCGCCCGCATCGATAGTATGGGGCCCGACCCACTAGTGTCTATATAGGCATCGTCCGCGACGGCGAGCTACCGCGGCCCGGAACGCCCGTTCGTCGGGCGGGCGGTCACTCTAAATAGCCTCGGCCCGGCTCCCCGCCGATACTCCTCATGGGCGGGCCCTCGACGACGAAAGTCCGCTACCGGGACCGGGTCGTCGAGGTCCGCCCCGGAGAGACGCTCCTCGCCGCCCTCTCGCGTCGGGGGCTGCCGATCCTCGAACGATCGGCCCGCTACCGCCGTCCGCGCGGCCCGTTCTGCGGGATCGGGCAATGCACGGGCTGCCTCGTCCGCGTGAACGACCGACCGCTCGTGCGCGCCTGCCGCCACAATCCCGCGGACGGCGACGTGGTGGCGAACGAGAGCGGCTGGCCGTCGGTCCGGTTCGACCTCTTTGGCGCCGTGGACCTCCTCACGCCCGGCGGCCTCGACCCGTTCCGAGGGTTCCGCCGACCGGGGTTCCTCGTCCCGCTCTACCAGCGGGTCGTGCGGCGCCTTTCGGGCTACGGACGGTACTCCGTCGAGGTGATCCCGTCCGCGCCGGGGCCGGTTCCGATCTATCGGTCGACCGACATCGCGATCATCGGGGCAGGGACGAGCGGACGGGCCGCCGCCGAGCGCCTGGTCTCGCTCGGCGCCCGGCCGCTCCTCCTCGACCGGGCACCGGGCAGCGCGGCGCCGGACGGCGCCGAGCGGATCGGGAACGCGTCCGTCTCGATGCTCACCCCGCCCACTCCCGACGGGCCGAGGGAGTTCTCGCTCCTCGGGTTCGTCGAGAACGGCGGGGGGTTCTCGGTGCGGGCCCGGACGGTCGTGGTCGCGACCGGCGGCTACGACGGCCCGCTCCTCTTTGCCGGTAACGATCGCCCCGGGGTCGTGACCGCCGACCTCGTGCTCGGCCTAACGCCCGACCAGGAGCGCTCCTGGTTCCGGCGGGCGGCGCTGGTCGGCGGCGGCCCGCGGGCCCGGGAGGTCCTCGATCGGCTTGGGCAGAAGGTCGCGGCCGTCATCGCACCGGGGGAGGTCCGCCCCGAGGTCGTCCGCGCCGCCTCGGACCTCGATATCCCCATCTATCCCCGCTCGTTGATCCTCGCGGCCCAGGGCCGGAAGCGTATCCGTCGGCTCGAGCTGGCGGCCCGCGGGCAAGGCCCGCACTTCTCCCTCGCATGCGACGGGGTCGTGCTGGCGCACCGTCGGCTGCCGAACTCGAGCCTCCTCTTCCAAGGCGGGGTCGAGATGGAGTGGCGCGCGGGCACCGGCGCCTACTATCCCACGGTCGAGCCGGCCGGGCGAACGAGCGTTCCCGGGCTGTATGCGATCGGCGAGGTCGCCGGCGTCGGGCGGGCCGATGCGCGCGCGAGCGGCGAGCGCGTGGCGGACGCGATCGCCCCTCGGTCGGTCACCGCCGCCGCCCCGGCCGAAGCGCTCCCGCGGGTCCCGCGGGACGGGCCAAGCGAGCTCGAGGGCTACTACCGCGAGCTCCTCGGAGAACGGCGCTCCGGCCGCTGGGTCGCCTGCCGGTGCGAGGACGTGCTGCTCGACGATGTCGAGCGGGCGCACCGCGCCGGCTACCGCGGCATCGAGGTCCTCAAGCGTCACACCAGCCTCGGCGCGGGGCTCTGCCAAGGTCGCTACTGCCTCCCCGACGCTCTCCTCCTCCTCGCGATCCGGGAAGAGCGACCGCCGTCCGAGGTCGGCTACATCCGCCAGCGGCCGCCAGTCTACCCGACCCCGCTGGCCGCCCTCGCCTCGCTCGACCCCACGGGGCCCGCGGAGCGCCCGTGACGCTCGGGCGGAGCTCCTACCGCACGGCGATCGTGGGCGGAGGCATCGTCGGGCTCTTCACGGCGTACCATCTCGCGAAGGCCGGTGCGGGACCGATCCTGATCGTCGACCGGGGGTTCCTCTCGGGCGGCGCCTCGGGACGGAACGGCGGCGGCGTCCGGCAGCAGTGGGAGACCCGGGCGACCGTGCGGCTCGCTCGCGAGGCGGTCGCCGTCTACCGCCGGTTCGGTCGGGAGTTCGGGTACAACCCCTGGTTCCGCCAGTCCGGCTACCTCTTCGTTGCCGAGAGCTCGACGGAGCTCGCCCGCCTGACCACCGTCCATGACCTCGTTCGTTCCGAAGGGCTCGGCTCCGAGCTCCTCAAGCCGGACGCGATCGCGGCGAAGGTCCCCGGGATCGCGTCGGGGTCGCTCGTCGGAGGGACGTACCTTCGGTCGGACGGCGTCCTCTACCCGTTCCCCGCGATCTGGGGGGTCTACGAAGCGGTGCGCGCGCTCGGCGTCGAGGTCGCCTTCGGTGTCGATGCCGTGGGCGTGGAGACGAAGGACGGCCGGGTCGCCGGGCTCCGCACCTCCGCGGGCTCCGTCGTGACCCCGACCGTCGTCAATGCCGCGGGCGGCTGGTCCGGCGACTTCTCGCGCCGGGCCGGCCTCGCGGTGCCGAACGTCGCGACCCGACACGAGATCCTGGCGACCGAGTCGCTGAAGCCGTTCCTCGACCCGATGGTCGTGCGCGTCTCGGACGGGCTCTACTTCAGCCAGACCGTCCACGGCGAGATCGTCGGCGGGCTCACGATCCCGCACCCCTCGGGGACGGCGAGCGGACTACCGAGCTCCTCCGAGTTCCTCCGCAGGATGGCCCGAGCGCTCGTGAAGCTCCTGCCCGGCCTCGCGGGGCTCGGCGTCCTCCGCGCCTGGTCCGGGTTCTACGACGACACTCCCGACGGGCTGCCCGTGATCGGGGAGGATCCCCGGCTCCCGGGGTTCGTCCACGCGAACGGCTTCGGCGGCCATGGGTTCATGCTCGCCCCGGCGTCGAGCGCCCGGGTCGCCCGCGCCGTGCTCGGGGAGCCGACCGGCCTCGACCCCGCGCTCTTCGCTCCGGCGCGCTTCTCCGCCCCGGGAGCGGCGGCGGCCCCCGAACGGCTGCAGCTCGGCTGAGGGGCCGCTAGCCTATTGTCCCGGGTCCCCGCTCGGGCGGTCGTGATCGGTCAGTTCCCGTGGGACCCGTTCCCCCCGGGGGAACCGGAGCCGAAGGGACCGGATCCGGTCCAGAACCTCGCGTTCCGCTCGGCGGTGACCGCCGCCGACGCGTACCGATCCGTCCGCCTCGCCCTCCGCCGGGACCGCGGTGCGCTCAGGGTCGGCAACCGGTTCGTGTCGGACGGCCGGTACCGGGAGTTCGCGCTCCTCGCGTTCGGGAACGCCGCGAACTCGATGGCGCTCGCCGCGCTCCACACGCTCGGCGACCGCCTCACGCAGGGGTTCCTCGCCGGGCCGGAGCCGGTGCCCGCCGAGATCCCCTTTCACGGCACGGTCGTCCCGCCGGGCTGGGGCGGCGCCCCGGCGGCGGCCGAGATCGTCGGCGCCGCTGAGGAGATCGCCGCGGGTCTCGGCGAGCAGGACCTGCTCGTGGTCCTCCTCTCCCCGGGAGCGCTTCGGGCGCTCTTGCTCCCGCCGCCCGGGGTCTCCCCCGAGGAGTTCGCCGGGACGCTCGCCTCGGCGAGCGCCGCCGGGGCGACCGGACGGGAGGTCGGCCTCCTCGCCCGGGTCCTGGGTACGGGGGCGGTCGGGGGCCGACTGGCCGCCGCCACGCGGTCGGACGTCGCCACCTTCCTCGTCGAGCGCGGCGACGGCCCGACCGAGGTCGGAGGCGGACCAATGCGCCCGGTCGGACCCGCCGAACGGGTGGAGGCCCGCGCGATCCTCGAACGGACCGGGACGAGCGCGGCGTTCCCTTCGTCCGTTCTCGCCTCGCTCGGACCGGACGCGACCCAGCCCGCCACGGCTCCGAGAGCGGTGGCTCCCCCGGTGGTCGTGGCCGGCCCGACGGACGCCCTTCGTGCGGCCGCCGACGCGGTCTTCGAGAAGGGGTGGACGAGTCGACTCGCCTTCCTCACCCTCTCCGAGCCGCCCGAGGCGGGTGCGGATCGGCTCCTGGCCCGCACCGAAGAGCTCCTCGCTGCCGAGCCGCTCACGGCCGACAGTCGTACGAAGGGGCTCGTCGCCTTCGCGATGACGACCCTCGGCCTCCCCGAGGGGGTCGACGAGGGCCCGGCGCTCGGGCGGTTCCTCGAGCGGGCGAACGAGGGCCTGCGGCGTCGCGAGATGAGCGTCGGCCTCTTCCGCACGGCCGGCGACCTCGGAAGCCCGGCGTTCCCCGCGGGCGCGGTCGTCGGCGCCCCGACCGAACGCTCGGCGACGCGAACGGGCCACGCGCGCGCGGTCCGGATGCGCCGGGGGATCACCGACGTCGGGGCGCTCGCCATCGCCCTCGTGCCCCCTCCGTCCGGCGGCTCGGGCCGAGGGCCGACGCGCTAGGTGGCCGGGCGCTCGGCGGACGAGGCGGCGCGGGCCTCCTCCTCGAAGTAGCGCTTGAGCGCCATGTACTCCGCGAAGGAGATCTGGCGTCGGGCCCGGACGGCACCCGCTTGGCGCAGCGAGGAGATCTGGTAGGTCCTTAGGAGCTCGGGGACGGGCCGGAACCCCTCCGCGGAGACCGGGGACGGACTCCCGCTCGGCTCCGGCTCGCGTCGGGGTGGGGGGGAGACCGGCCGTTCGATCGGCACGGTGGCGAGGAGCCGCTCGGTCTCCGAGGGCGGCACCGGCCCCGGGGCGCGGAGCGGGCGCTCGGGCACGGAGGCCAGGTACTCGACGAGCCGCGCGTGCTCGCCGTCGGTGAGCTCCCCTTCCTCCCGCAGGAGGTCGATCAGCTCCCGCTGGCGCGGACGGTAGGTGTCGACGAGCTCGGCGAGCGCACGGTCCGGGCGCGCCGCCGGCAGCGCCGCGATACCGGGACCGACCAGCGCGTTCAGGTCCTCGGTGAGCGCCTCGAGCTCCCGCTGGAGCTCGGCCGGGGTGGGCCGCGCGCCCTCCTCGCCGCCATCGAAGCGGACGGAGAGGCGGACGGTCCCTCCGCCGGCGCTCGTCGGCCCGAGCGGGCGCTCGACCGACAGTTCGACCTCGCGCCGACGGTTCGTCACGCCGCCGGACGGGCGTGCGCAGAGAAAACGTGAGCGCACCGGGGGCGACGGGCGGACGCTGGGGGGCGTTCCCGACGGGGCATACTTACCCCAGTTCATCTAATTGCATACAGTAACTATAAGAAGGTCCGTGATCCTCTTCCTATGAGGTCCACGTCATGGAGACGGAGCGAGCCCGCCGACCGGCCGCCGGTCCGGCCGGGGGCGCGGATACCTGCGACACGAACGAGGGCCGGGGACTCTGCCCGGTCCTGGCCGCCGTCGGAGTCATCGGCACGGAGTGGCGCCTCGCGATCGTGCACCGCCTTCTCGAGGGGCCGCAGCGGTTCAGCGAGATCCTGAAGTCGAACGCTCGGCTCAACGCGAAGACCCTGAGCGCGACCCTGAAGTTCCTCGAGGGCCAAGGCGTCGTCCAGCGGACGGTCGTCAGCACGCGCCCGTTCTCGGTCGTCTACTCCCTCACCGAGATGGGACTCGGCCTCGCCCCCGCCGCGCGGGAGCTCCGCGCCTGGGGCGAGCGGTGGCTCCTACCCCGGCAGGGTCACGCCGCCCGGGCGAGCGCCGTCGCCCGTCGGCCTCCGGCGATCGAGGGGGAGCTCCCGCGCATCGTTCTCGCCGAGCCCGAGACGCACCGGGCCCGGTAAGCCGGCGGAACACCGCTCGAGGGGGCGTTTCGGGCCCTCCCCGTCCGGCCCTCAAATAGGCCGGCGAGGATCGAGAACCTGCAACCACCCCGGGAAAGGTCCTTCCATATCGTCGCAAGGGGACAGCACCGTGTCCCAGGCGTGCGAAGGACCTTTCCTACCCCTTTTTCGCCGTGTGACTCGGGCGGCCGGCCCCCACCATCGTTCGAAGCCGCCCATGGAGCCGGCGACGCCGGCATCGGGCCGAAGAGCCCGTCGCTGCATCCTTGGCCGAGGCTGACCATCAGCCGGAAGCGGTGGGGGACCGGGCGTATCGCCGCGGCGACGATCGTGGGCAGGAGGAAGCGGAGCGCCCGCGCGCTCGCCCGAGCGGCGAATCCCGGGCCGGCCGGGCCCCAGCGCCGGGGGAAGCGGAACCAGTCGGCGACCTCGTGTCGCGCGCGGTACGGGTCTACGACGGCATGCTCCGCCCAGTAGCCCGGGGTCCCGGGCGGCTCCACGTAGTGGCGGGTGAGCACGCCCGTATCGGCCTGGACCACCCGGCCGGCCGACTTCATGCGCTGGCAGAGGTCGGCCGAACTGTTCACGGGAAATCCCTCATCGAATCCCCCTACGGCCTCCATCCCGGATCGACGGACGACCGACAGGTTCGGCAGCGCGTCGGTCGGGAGGTGCCGGTGTTCGAGCGGCGCCTGGCGCGGACGGTTCCGTCCGAGCAGGTCGAACTCCCAGCGGTCCGGCCGGAACGGAGTCGCGTGCACCCAGACGAGCTCGGATCGTTGGTGATAGACGACCCCCGGCATGACCGCGCCCCAGTCGGGGTGGGTCTCGAGGTCTCGGACGAGCGTGGGGAGCACGTCGGGCGGAAGTCGCTTGTCGCCGTCGACAAGCGCTACGAACGGGGCGGTCCCGCCCCGCGCCCCGCGTTCTTCGCGGCCGAGATGAACGTGCGCCGCGACGGGCGGAGCGTCCGGAGCGGGAGCGTTGGGAAACTCTTCGACCAGTCGGACGGCCGCGGGGAGTCGTCCACGAGCGTGATCGTGCGCGGTCGGTACGCACCCTCGGACAGATCGCCGAGCAGCGCGGCGAGGCGGAGGGGACGGTCGCGGGTGACGATGACGACGTCGAGGGACGGCTCCTCCCTTCCGCGCCCGATCCGTCCCACCCGAGCATGGGGCCCCTCCTTACACCGCTCGGGCCTGCCGATCGGGGCCATCGTTCATCGTTCCCCGACGCCGATAGCCATCTACCCCTCGCCCGCCCTGGACGGGGCGAAATCCCCCATGGACGGCCCCGAACCTTCCCTATCCCGCGCCCCGGTCTCGCGTCGATCCTCGATGCGGTATCGGACCCCGGGAACGCTGAGCTCGGTCGGCCGATCGACCCCGCCCCCCTCCCGCGCGACCTCCGCGGAGGACCTCTCCGCCGATCGGTCGTGCCGAGGACAGGGGAGCTAACCGTCTAGCGCGCGGCGTCGCCCCGAGCGGACAGGGACCCTCGGAGGCCGCCCCCTTGTAGCGGACGCCCGGTCGGACCGACCGAGGGTCCCGCACGAGGAGCGGCGGGCGCCCGCACCGGACCGCTTCTCCGGCGATGTCGCCGGAACCCCGCTCGTCCGAGTCCTGCGGCGGTCCGGCTGCGGGAGCGGGCTCTCGGACGACGGTCACGGAGCCGTTGCGCTCCGCGCGCGCCGCGACCTCGAGCGACCTCGCCTCCGTCGGCCCGCCGGAGGAGGGGAGGATCTGTGAACCTACCGTGGAGACCGTGCCGGCTGAACGCCGAGCGAACGAACCGCTTCCCTCCCAACCCGTTCCCGAACGAACGAACCCGTCGGTCCGATGGGTCGGCGCCGTGCGCCTTCCTCTCGCCGGCCCGTACCGCCCGATCGCCCACCTCTACTCGGGTCCGGACGGCGCCCGCTGGTGGACCGTACGCCTCTGGGAGCACGACCGGCCCCGGGAGCGGATCCTCCCCGAGGCGGCGCTCCTCGCCTTCGCCCAGGCGAACCGCCTGGCCGGGCTCGCCGACGCGATCGGCCGGCTGCTCGCCCGGGCGCGCGCGGAGGACCGCGCATGAGCGACCGGGAGCTGCTCGCGGTGCGCGCGCGCGGGCCCGAGTCGCTCCGCCGTCGATGGTACCGCGCCCTGGCCCACGCCGTTCTCGCGACCCCGGCGCCGTCCGGCGTGCTCTTCGAGTCCCCGTCGCCCGAGCCCATCCCGTGGGTGACCGTACGCCCCGCCTCGCTCGTCGCGACCGTGGAGGCGGTCCCCGCGGTCGGGATGCTCGCGCTCGAACGTCGGGCGGGGCCGCCGGCCCTCGACCCTCCCCGGGAGAGTGTGAGCGTCGTGCGGGACCTCGTTCGTGCCGCGCGTTCCCCTCTCGGCGCTCCCGCCCCGGACCTCGCGCGGGAGCCCGCGGACCTCACCCGCCTTGCCGGAGCGCGCGGGTGGCTCGCCTTCCAGACCTTCTGGTGGCGAGAGCCGTCGGGCGTGATCTCGGTGGCCCGTCGGTTCCAGTTGAGCGCCCCGTCGCCGGAGGCGCTCGCGCGGAGCGAGCCGGCCGTCGCCACCGCGGTGGCGGCCGCGTGGACGGTCTCGACGGGCGTCGCTACCACGGCGGCCCCGGCCCGGCTGGGTGCGCGCGCAGACTGGCGGCACGGCCGGCGGCGCCGTCTCCCCGAGGAGGCATGGGTGGAGGTGGCGCCGGACCGGCTGGAACGCACCGCGGAGGTGGCCGCGGGGCGTCCGGAGGCGGCGGACCGGCTCGAGGAGGGTCACCGCGTCGTCTTCGGAGCGTCGGGCGCGGGGAAGACGACCTACCTCGCCCGGAGCGCGGCCCGGCAGATCCGCCGCGGCGGGGCCCTGCTCGTGATCGACCTTCACGGGGACCTCGCCCCGGCGATCGTGGGTCAGCTCACGGCCGAGGAGCGGGATCGGCTCATTGCGATCGATGCGAGCGACCCGCCCGTCCCCGGGATTGCGGCGCTCGCGAGCACGCCCGGCGCCCGCGACCGGGCCGCGGCGCATCTCGTGGCCGCGCTGAAACGGCTGACCCCCGATGGCAGCGACGTGTACTGGGGGTTCCGCCTCGAGCGGATCTTCGACTCGTTCGTGCGGCTCGTGCTCGACGCGTCGGGCTCGGTGGTCGACCTCTACGCGCTCCTCACCGACCGCGACCGGCGAGAGGCGGCGCGGCTCGCGACACGGCGCGCCGACCTGGCCCGCTTTCTCGCGGAGCTCGAGCCGGTCCTCCGGCGCCAGCCCGACTTCCTCTGGTCGGCGGCCACCCGCCTCTCGAAGGTCGCGCTCGTGCCGCCGCTCGCGGAGCTCCTGGCCCCCTCGGACGGTGGGATCCCCGTCGAGGACCTGCTCGAGCATGGCCGTCCGGTGCTCGTGCGGATCCCCTTCGCCCTCCTCGGCCCGGAGTCGGCGGCGTTCGCGGGAACGCTCCTCCTCGCGCGCACGTACCTCGGCCTCGCGGCGCGCCGCACCGAGCGGCCCGAGTCCCGGCCGGTGTGGCTGGTGCTGGATGAGGTGCACGCCTTCTCGCCGCGGCTCGTCGCCGAGATCCTCACCGAGAGCCGAAAGTTCGGCCTCCGGGCGCTCGTCGCGACGCAGTTCCCCGACCGGCTCGCGCCCGAGCTCAAGAGCGCGGTCGGAGGCTCGCTCACCGATGTGGTATCGTTCGGCGTTCCCCGGCGCGTGGCCCGCTCCATCGGAGAATGGGTTGGCCTCGCGCCCGAGGCAGCGGAGCGAGACCTCTCCGCGCTTCCGCCGGGTCACGGCCTCCGCCTCGAGGTTGCCTCCGGCCAGGTCCGCGGCGTCTATCCGACCGACGGCGACGGCCCCCGGGCCTCGGACGGCTGGCGCGAGGCGGTCCGGCGCACTCGCGGGGAGTACCCGCCCGCGGCCGAGACGAGCGAAGCCTCGATCGGGGTCGACCCCGCGACGGAGCGGCTTCTCCTGGCGACCCTGGCCGCCGAGGAGGAGAGTCGCCCCCTCGCGAGCGCCGACCGGGCGGTCGCCGCGGCCCGGGCGCTCCCCGGCGGTTCCCCGCCCGAGATCGAGACGTTGCGGCTCGGCTGGCTCCGCGCGCTCCGAGAGGGCTGGCTCCTCCTCGGGCCGCGCGGTTGCTCCCTGAGCCCCGCCGGCGAACGACGGCTCGGCCTCACGGCGCCCACCGGCGCGACGCGGGAGAGCGCCGAGCACCGCTGGCTCCTCGTTCGGACCTTCCGCATCTTTGCCCGACGCGGCCATCGGATCGAGATTCTCCGCCAGGGTCGCTACGACACCACGCTCCCCGACGCGGTCTACCGCCAGCTCGCCGAGCCCGGGGCCTGCGCGCCGTGCGAACTGGCCGAGGAGATCGAGCGGGTTCGGGGGAGCTGGGCCTGGCGCTACTTCGGCGGACGGGACGTGCACATCGAGGCGGAGGTCTCGGGGGCGCTGCGGGCCGAGCGGATCCGACGAGGATGGGAGAAGGCCCGGGCCCACCACGCGTTCGCCCTCTTCGTCGTCGGAGATCCGCGGCGCGCCCGGCGCGTGCGGGCCGTCCTCCGCTCCCTCAAGGTCGGGATCGACCAGGCGCAGGTCTGGACGATCACGGAGCCTCCGGGCCCCGCCGTCGCGCGTACCGGGACCAACGCGTAAGAACGCGGCGCGCCTCTCGAGGGCTCGTGCGGCTCTTCCTCGCGATCGAGCTCACGACCGCCGGCCCCGCCGGGGCGAGCGCCCCCGCCCACCTCACCGTGAAGTTCCTCGGAAAGGTCCGACCCGACCAGCTCCCCGCGATCTCGGCGGCGGTCGCCGAAGCGGTACGGGACCGCCCGCCGTTCGATCTCCGCCTCGAGGGTGTGGGGGCCTTCCCCTCCCGGGACCACCCCCGGGTCGTCTGGGTTGGGGCGACCCGCGGGGCCACCGAGGTCGCCGACGTGGCGGCGCGGATCGCGACCGCGCTCGTTCCCCTCGGCTTCCCGAGAGAGCGGGGGCGGTTCGTGCCCCACCTGACGCTTTTCCGCGTCCGTTCGCCGGGCGAGCGGCGTCGGGCGGAGGCCCTCCTGTCGGGGGCGGAGCCCGCGCCGCCGACCCGGGAGGTAAGGGTCACGGAGGTGGTGTTGAAGGAGAGCACGCTCACGCCGCGGGGGGCGATCCACCAGACGCGGGCCACGTTCCCGCTCGGCGGCGGCCGACCGGGTTAGCCGGTCTTTCCGGGTCGGTCCTCGACCCACTTCCGCCACAGGTAGAGCGTAGCGTAACTTCCCCACCCCGTATAGTGACGGTCGGCCCAGGCGCGGACCGTCGCCTCGGGAGCACCGCGGGGGACGACCCCGTAGGCGTCCAGCGCCACGCGGATGCCGAGATCTCCGCCCACGAAGACGTCCGGTCGGCCGACCCCCCGCAGGAGCGCGTTCTCGGCGGTCCATCGGCCCACGCCGGGAAGAGCGGTGAGCGCCTCGATCGCCGCCGCGAGCTCGCCCCGACGCCATTCGGCGATTCGCTCGGGCGGGAAGTCGGCGGTGGCCGCCAGCGCGCCGAGGGCGCGCGCCTTCGCGCCGCTGACGCCGACCGCGCGCAGACCTTCCGGACCGAGCGCACGTAAGGCCGAGGGCCGGGGGACATGCGGCACCTCGACCCGGCCGTGGACGAGGACCGATCGGGTCCGCTCGATCAGCCGGCGCTTCACGGCGTTCGCCGCCGCGACGGAGAGCTGCTGCCCGACGATCGAATGGAAGAGCGCCTCGTACAGGTTCGCATCGCGCGGAAGGCGCAGCCCGCGGAACCGTCGCTCCGTCCCGCGCAGCACGGGCTCCGACCGCACCTGCCGGTAGAACTCCTCGATCGGATGCGCGAAACTGAAGAGGGCGCGCGCCGCGGCTCGGACGGCGCGCGCCTCGACCCGGCCGCCGGGCGCTTCGACCTGCCAGCGGTGTCCCACCGGCTCGACGGCCAGGACCCACGGCGCTTCCGGCGCGCCCCACGCCCGCAAGAGGCGCCGACCGTCCCCGACGACGACGAGCGAGCGCGAAGAGTACTCGAGCTGCTCCCATTCCCGCGGGAGCGAAGCGAGACGGGGCGGGACGATCGCGGTCCGCGTGGGAGGAGCCACCCCGGCTCGAAGGAGCGGACGCTAAAGCGAGCGCGCCCCGCGCGGCGTACGGGCCAGCTTCCGGTAGTGTGTGAAGATCGGTAGATGACGGGGGGAACCTCTCCCCTGGTGGGAACCACCAAGAACCCAACAGGAGGAGAGGCCCACGAAGATACAGGAACTCCCGCCGATAGAGCTTGCTCAACTGCTGAACCGAGCCTACCACCGAGGGATTGACGCCCTCCGCGCCGTCTTCGAAGAGATGGAGGCGTTCCTCCTCGAGGAACTCCATCGGATCGTCCTCCCCGACGGTCGACCGAGGTTCGTCGGCCACGGTTCGCGACCCCGACGGTTCATCACCCGCCTGGGGCCCGTCGACCTCCGTCCCCGACGGGTCCGCGACCGTCTGGGACGGCGCACCTTCTCCCCGCTCCTCACCGCCCTCGGGCTGGGGAAGCGCCGCTACACCCCGGAACTCCGTCTCGCCGCCGCGGAGATGGCCACCCGCACCTCCTTCGGAGATGCCTCCGAAGCCCTCGAGCGAACCCTCGGACTGCGGGTGCCTCGCCGCACCATCTGGGACTTCCTGCAGGAGATCGCCGTCGAGGTGAGGCGCGCGCTCCGCGCGCCGTCCACCCCGCCCCCTGTCGAGCGCTCGGTCCACGAGGCCGACTCGACCTTCGTCAAGAGTCAGCGGAGGAGAGGTGCCCAGGACCCGGTCCATGTAGCGATCACGGTGGACCCCGAGCATCACGTCCACCTCGCCGAGGTGAACGTCGGAGGCCCTCCCGCTTCCGTCCTCGAAGGACAGGCCGTCCACCAGCTGGTGACCGACGACGATTTCGGGCTGATGGCCTACCCCACGGAGTTCCACCAGCTCTGTCACGTCCACTTCGTCCGACTGCTGGGAGGACTCCTGCAGGAGGAGGGAGTGGGCCTCCTCGACCGCGAGGCGATCCTCGCGCCGATGCGAGGGCTCCTGGCCCATCTGAGGAACTCGGTGGAGCACCACCGACTCCGAAGCGAGTGGTGGGCGATCACGGACCGGGTGCGGAGCACCCTCATCGAGCTCGAGGCTCTTGCCCAACGACTCGACCGAGGGGCTTGCCCTCGCTCGGCCCGCACGATTCGCCGCGAGGCGAAGGCCCTGGTCGTCTTCGCCGAGGTGGTCGCACAAGGGATCTCAATGCCGGCCACCTCGAACGGGGTCGAGCGGGTGATGGGGATGATCGCTGACCGGTGCAAGCGCAAGTGGGCGCGGTGGGGCGGGGGCCTGCTCAACCAACTCGTGATGCTGCTGAGCCGCAAGACCCGTCGGGCGACCTACGAGATCGCCGTGCACAGATATTTGAGCGGGAGAACCTACCCATGACCGTTCTCGGCAGGGGCGTCACCTACCAATCTCCGCACACCACTCAGCTTCCGGCCCGCCGCGACGTTCCGACACGGTTAAGGAGGGAGAGATCGGTGAAGGGCCGGCCCACGGAGGGTGGGCGAACGGAGTCCGGGTGACCGCCGGCCGCCGCACCCCGAGGCATCGACCGTTGGTTGTGGCGGTCGCCCTCGTAGCGACGATCCTTGTGGCGCTCGGCGGAGCGGGGGTCGGTCCCGCTTCGGCGACGAGCGGCAGGGCGACGGCGCTAACGTTCTACTCGGGGAACGGACCGTGCACGACGTCCCATCTCTCGACCAGCTTCTCCGGGAACCTCTCCGTCGAGGGCGGTCCACTCACCGAGTCGGCCGCGGTGGGGGTGAACCTCACGGTGAGTTACGACGAACAGGTGACCGTCACCTACGACTCGAACGGGACCCTCATCTCCGAGAACTGCCTGCCCGTCAGCGAGACCGTCACCACGGGGGCGGCCGGCGCGTTCTCCGGCTCGGCGAGCCCACCTCCGGAGTCCTGCGCTCCGGCCTCAGGGGGTGGGCTCGAATGCACCGACTATGCCTCACCGTTCGGGCCGCTCACGATCGTGCCCACCACCCGGCCGAGCGGCTATCTCAACTCCGCTGTCGAGAACGGGTCGACCTTCGCCCTCGCCTGGGTCGCCGGCCTCGCGTCGGTGACCGTTCTGCCGTCCGGCCCGTCCGTGGGGCTCGCCCCCGGCGCCACGACTTCGTTCGTGGCGACCCCGTGGACCGCGAACGGAACGCGGAGCCCGCTCTCGGTCACCTTCGTGTGGGGGCTCAACGGCAACGGCTTCGACCTCACGCCGTCGAACGGCTCGGCGGCGGTGGTCGCCTCCGGGCCGGACGCCACGGCGACCCTCAACGTCTCGGCCTCGGCGACCGCGGGGACGAACTCCTTCCGCGCGCCGACCGTCACGCTCGACCTCGCCTCGATCGCGACCACCCTCACCGCGGGGTCGATCGCGCGGACGACCTTCGACGCCCAGGAGCCGGTCGCGGTCGAGGTCTCCGCCGTCGGTCCGTCAGGGTACGCCTACTCGGCGCGCCTGCGGCTGGCCCCGGGAATTCCCGATACGAACCTTTCCTGCGCGTCCAGTTCGACCAGCCCGACGGAGGTCGCGGTGCGGTGCAGCACGAGCATCTCCTACCCGTCGGCCGGAACCGCGGTGCTCTCCGTCAACGTCTCGAACGGGTTCAGTTCGGCCGTCTGGACCTCCCCGATCCTCACGATCGACCCGCCGCCCGCGCTCCAGCTCGATCCGGCCCAGCCGGTCGGGTACGTGGGCGCCGCGCTGCCGCTCACCCTGTCCGCGGCGAACGGCTCCGGGGTCCTGCCGTACGCGCGCGCCTGCTTCGCGCCCGGGGCCGCGCCAATGGTCTGCTCGGCCACCGCGGGACCTTCGTGGACGTTCGACCCGGTCTACGCGGCCACGGGCAACTTCTCCGGGGACGCGTGGGTGATCGACGCCGCCGGCATGAACCGCTCCGTCGCGGCGGCGGTCCGGGTCGTCGACCCGCTCTCCGTGAGCGGCCTCAGCGCCGCCGCGCTCCCGCTCGCCGCCGGCGTGCCGACGAACCTCTCGGTGCTCGTCGCCGGCGGGGCGCTCCCGGCCGAGGTTTGGTGGAACGCCACCGACCGGAATGGTCCCATCGCCTCCGGGAGCGTGACCGGGGACGGGCGGATCACGGTGCCGTTCGCGCCGCCGGTCGCAGGGACGGTCGAGATCTCGGTGACGGTGCGGGATGCGCTCGGCTCGGCCCGGAGCGAGAACCTCTCGCTCGCGGTCGACCCGGGCCCGGCGGCCGCGCTCGAGACGGTGGTGGGGCCGTCCCCCGCGCCGGAGACGGTCGGCCACCCGGTCCCGCTTGCCTGGCGGGCCCTCGATGCGGTCGGGGAGGTCGTGCCGACCTTCGCGGCCCCCGTCGACCTCGTCATCCAGCAGGGAAACGGCTCGAGCGCCCCGTCCTGGCTCAACCTCTCCGGGCTCGGGGCGCTCTCCCCCACGCCGATCGGGGCGTTCGCGATCCCACCCTCGGCCTGGAGCGCGGGGGTGCTGTTCGTCAACCTCACGCCGGCCGTCGCGGGCGACCTCACCGTCCGGCTCGAAGGGTCGGCGGCCCCGGGCGGCGGCACGAGCGTCGAAGTCTCCGTGTCCCCGGACCTCACCCACCTGCGCCTGTATGACCCGGTGATCGCGCTCGCGGGGACCGGGGTGAACCGGACGTACTGGCACGTCTCCGATCGGTTCGGCGACCCGGTGCCCGGCGCCTACCTGTACTTTCAGTACAACGGGGGCGGCAGCGCGAGCGCCAGCATCGTCCCGATCACCTGGGACGGTCCGAACGCGACCGGCGCCTGGGTGAACTACTCGCTCCGCGGAGTGACGGTCGGCACCGTCGAGATCCTGGACGGCGCGGGCGCGGTGCTCGTCGGACCGGTCTCGCTGGCCCCCACGGTCGTGTCGGTCGCGCCGGTAGCCGGCCCGCCGCTCGCCGTCCTCGCCCTCTCCGTCGCCGTCATGCTCGGGTTGGCCGCGGCCCTCGGGACCCGCCCCCGTCGGCGCGAGCGGGTCCCCCTTCCACCGACCGAGGAGGAGGCGGCGCGTCGTCTCGCGGAAGGTCGGGCCGAGACCCTCGAGGTGGTGCGCCGGCTGCAGGTCGCGGACCGGGCGGCGATCGCGCAGGCGTGGGAGGCGCCGAGCCCGCCCGCGGAGCTGGCCGAATGGCTCGCGGCGCTGGTGGCGGACGGGACGCTCGTCGCCGCCCCGGGGCCGGACGGCCGGGAGGAGTACGCGCTCGCGCCAGCGCCGCCCTACGAACCCCGCGTGACGGTCGACGCCGAGATGCTCGATCGCGCCGTTGCCGCGCGGGCGGCCGCGGTGGAGGAGCGCCCCGAGGAGTGAGCCGGACCCGCTAGGCCGGCGGCCGGCCGACGAGGTCGTAGTAGCGGTACGCGGCCTCGCCGGCAGCGAAACAGTATTTCATAGTGGTGAACCCGCTCTTCAGCTCGGCCGCGGCGGCAGCGACCTCCTCGACCGGTCGGTGCTGGTGGAGGAGCCGGTCGAACAGCTCGGCGATCCGCTCCATCTCCTTCGGCCCCATGCCGACCCGCGTGACCTCCGGGGTACCGAGCCGGACCCCACCGGGGTGCTTCGGGCTCTTGTCGCCGGGCAAGAGGTTCTTGTTCGCGATGATCCCCGCGGCGGCGAGCCGACGGGCGGCCTCCTCCCCGCCGCCCTCCTTCTCGACCCGAACGGCGAGCGTGTGGGAGCGGGTGAAGCCGAGGTTCGCCGCGAGGACGTCGAAGCCGCGGTCGTGAAGCGCCTGCGCGAGCGCGCGGGCGTTCTCCACCGTGCGGTGCGCGTACTCCCGGCCGAACTCCAAGTGCTCGGCGAGGCTGACCGCGAGCGCGGCCATCGCGTGGAGATGGTGGTTGCTCGTGACGCCGGGGAAGGCGCCGGACTGGAGGCGCTTCGCCACCTCGGGGTCCGAGGTCTGCCCGAGCAGGATCCCGTGCTGAGGCCCCGGGAGCGTCTTGTGCGTCGAGGCGCTCAGGACCGTGCAGCCCTCGTGGAGCGGGTCCTGGAACTCGCCGCCCGCGATCAGCCCGAGGACGTGGGCGCCGTCGTACCAGGCGCGCGCGCCGATCTCCTCGAGCGTCGGCCGCAGCTCCTCGATCGGCATCGGGAACAGGAAGAGCGAGAGCCCGAACAGGCAGAGCTTCGGTCGCACCGCGCGGAGGATCTCCCGCGTGCGCGGGACGTCGATCGTCATCTGCTCGGGGTCCCACGCGTAGTAGACCGGCTTCACCCCCCGCAGCCCGAACGCCCCGAACGACGCGCTCGAGATGTGGGCGCCGTCGGCGAGCCGGCTCGTGCCGACCAGGTCGCCGGGCTCGGCGAACGCCTTCAGGACCGCGAGGTTCGCGACGGTCCCCGAGGTCGGACGGACGTCCGCGAACGAGCAGCGAAAGAGCCGTCGGGCGAGGTCGAGGCAGAGGTTCTCGACCTCGTCGACCTGCTCGTTCCCCTCGTAGTAGCGCTCGCCGGGCAGACCCTCCGCGTAGCGCGAATGCAGGTCGCTGATCAGGAGCTCCTTCGCGTACGGGGACAATAGGTTCTCGCTCGCGATGAGCGGGATCGCCCGCTCGAACCGGGCGCTGTGCGCCTGGACGATCGTGCGGATCCGGCTCACCGTCTGGGCCATCTCGCCGGGCGCGGGGGCGGGCGGGACCGACCCCCCCACCCCCCGGTTTCCACTGGAACTCGGTTCGTGCGGTCCCATCGCTCGCTCCGTGGGCCGCGGACGCGGCCGGTCGCCGCACCCCCTCGAGCCCATATATGGAACGTGGCCGTCGTCGCCGCCATGCCCCCGGACCCCGGGAAGGAGAAGGACCGACCGTGGCCGGTGCGGCGCACGTTCTACGTACCGTACCACGATCTGGACGTGCTGAACCACCTCAACCACGCCGCCTACTTTCCCCTCATGGAGACGCTCCGATGCGACTACTACCTCCCGATCCTGGGCGCTCCCGATCCGACGCACCTCGACATCATCATCGCCGAGGCGACCTGCCGCTACTTCGCTCCCGTTCCCTACGGTGCCGAGCTCGTCGGGGAGGTCGCCCCGGCCGCGCCCCTCGGTCGCACGAGCTTCACCCTCCTCTACCGGTTCCGACGCGCGGGAACGGAAACGGTCACCGCCCGGGGGCGCACGGTCGTGGTCTGCTACGATTACGCGAAGAGCGAGAAGCGCGCGATCCCCGCCGATCGGCGGAAGCGGTTCGAGCGCGACCTCGTCGATCCCTCTACGGAGGGCTGGTGAGGGTGGGGCTCCCGCGGAGTTCCACTGGAAATGGGGGGGTGGGGGGGCGCCGAAGGCTCAGTAGGCCGGATGCACCGGGTCGTGCCGGGGCAAGGGGGGCGGCCAGGGGATCGGCTCGATGTACGCCGGCTCCTCGGCGACCGTCTCGACACGGTAGAGCACACCCGTGCCCTTCAGGGCCGCGTGGATTTTCGTGAGGAGCGCATGGAACTCCTCCTCGCTCTTCCATTCGAAGGCGAGGTCGTGGGGCCCGATGATGAACGAGAGCCCGGCGTGGTGGCGCAGGCGCTTCGCGATCTCGAGCGGCGCGAGGCTCTCCGGCGTGAAATAGAGGTCGATGTAGGTATGCATAGGTACGGTAGGCTACGTTCAACTTGCTGTTCCAGTACTTAAAACCCTGTTTCGGCGTCTGCCGGCTCCCCCGGGAACGGCCCCGGGCGGTTCCGCCCGTGCTAGGCCAGCAGGATTGCCGCCCGATCGACCCGCGCGTTGATCCCGGATGCTCCTCGGCCCCGTCGCCCCGCCAGCGTCGACGGGTCACGGTAAGGCTGCTCCCGTCAGGACCTGACCCGGTTCCCGTGATGGGTAACCGCTAGGGCGCTCCTCCGAGCGCTCGTCGCGGTGCCCGCGGCCCAGCGGAACAGAGCGTCTACGAAGCACCTCGAGACGCGTGAATCGACCGAACGTCGCTCCTGCCTGTCACCCCCGCTAAGGACGGTTTCGGTGTGTAAGGGGACGCCCAACCCCCCGGTCTAGCCTAGCCTCGGTACGACGCCCTGACCCCTACATAGCGCTTGGTCCCGCCGCCGGCGACTGGGGGAAGGCGCCCGGGGCCGGTCCGGGAGGCCCTCTGGCCGCGGTTCAGCGGATGTGCTCGAGGCTGAACGAGCCGAGGTTGAGCGACCGCTTGTTGAACGTGTAGCCGATCCACGCCCGGGCCTGGGCCTCGCCGAGCCCGCGGACCGAGAGGAACGTCTTCATCTGCTCGACCTTGAGGTTGATCGAGCCGTCGACCATGTGCTCGAGCGTCTCGAGGTCGCTCTCCGAGTGCATGCCGCTGTCGAGGACATAGTAGGAGACCGCCCCGTCGAGCTTGCGGCGCCCCACGAACGGCTGAAGGAACCGGAACGTCGCGGCGGTGTCGAGGTACGCCGTGATCGTCGAGACCGACTCGAAGATGAGGCGGTAGGTCGGGTGCTGCTCCTTGCACTCCTCCGCGAAGCTGTTCACGGTCTGGGCGAGCTGCTCGAGCATCGCCTTGTCGGTCGACGAGAGGAGCCGCACGTACGAGCTCGACTGGGCCGAGCCGACGGCGCGCGAGTAGAGGTCGACGTACCGGATGAGCCCCTTCTTCTCCGCCTCGGGGTAGTTCGGGTAGAGCGCGACGAGGTCGTCCCGGACCTGCACGTAGGTCTTGTCGGTGACGACCCAGATCGACGGGATGCCGATCTTGAGCCCCTCCACCGAGAACAGCCGGGCGAGGACATCCTTCCCGGTATGAGCGGGGCCGTTCACGAGGATCTGGACGCCCGTCGGAAAGCCGCCGTAGAGCAGGTCATCGAGGCGGCGGACCCCGCTCCGCACCTTGATCTCGCGGGCCGCGGCCTCGGAGTCCGCGTGCATCTGCCGGGCCTCCGCCTCCGCGGTCTGGCCGCTGAGGCGCTCGAGCTCCTGGACGCGGGCGGTCAGCTGCGTCTCGCGGGCCCTCAGCTCGGCCTCCTTCTGGGAGAGCTCGTGGCGCAGGTCGTCCAGACGGCGCGCCTCGTCGCCCGGAGCGACCCCGGTCGCCCCCATCTCCTTGCGGAGCTCCTCGAGGCGTCGGGCCTCGATGTCGAGCGCCTGGCGGCGCGTCTGGAGCTGCTGGTCGTAGGCGGCCAGCTCGCGCTCCTTGAACTCGAGGGGCCCGCGCCGGCGCTCGAGCTCCTCGCCGCCGATCCGGATCTCCTCGAAGCGACGACGCAGCTCGTTCTCGCGGCTGTCGAGGTCCTTCTCCTTCCGGGCGACCTCCTCGAGACGCTGGGAGAGCTCGCTCGCGACCGGGGCCCCCTTGTCGGTGAGGAGCGCCTCGCGCTCCCGGGCCCGTTCGTTCTCCCCCGAGAGGTTGCGCACCTCCCCCTCGAGCTGGACGATGCGGCGGCGCAGCTCGGTCTCCCGCTCCACGTAGTCGCTCTCTCGCCCGGAGAACTCCTCGCGCAGGCGCTGCTCGAGCTCCCGGGTCGCCTTCTCGACCGCGGGGCCGAGCTGGGCCGCCGTGGGCGGGGCGACGGGGACGGGGGCCGCCGGGCTCGCCGAGCCCGGCTTCGCGACCCCGGCCCCTTCGTTGGCGAGGAGCCGGAGCTTCAGCTCGGCGATCTCGTCGTCCTTCGCGCGGACCGCGGCCTCGCGTTCCTTCGCCTCGCGGCCGCGGACGTACTTGATCACGGCGACCGAGCCGCGCTTGACGTGCTCGACCTCGTCCTCGAGCGCTTTGCGCTTCGCGTGCTCGTCGTAGAGCTGGCGGTGGAGGTCTTGGACCTCCTGGATCAACGCCGCCGGGTCGAACTGGTCGCTCTTCACCCGGTCGAGGAGGCCGGTCAACCAGCGAACGACCGTCTCCTCCCGCTCGAGGATCGGCGCGACCGCGCTGCCCTCGGCGACGGGGGCGATCGGCCCGGCCTCGGGGGCGACGGAGGGCGTGGGCGCCCGCGGAGGCGCGGGTGACGGCGCGCCGGGCTCCGAGGACTTGATCCAGTCCTCCATCGCCCGATCGTCGCCCTCGACCCACTTGCGCAGCACCTCGGCCGACTCCTTCGGGGCCGGGGTGACCTTGTGCCTCCGGGCCCGTTCGGGCCGGCGGACGGTCGTGACCCAGCGCTCGAGGATGCGGTCGGAATCGACCTTCTGGCCCCCCGCGTCGCTCTCCGCGCCCGCGGCGCGGGAACGGAGGCCGGCGATCTCCTCCGGGGTGAGGCCGGCCTGTTCGAGCGCATTCGGCGAGGCAGCCCGGACCTCCTCGGCCGAGCCGAACCCCGCCCGCACGAGCTGCTCGGCCGTGCGCGGCGCGACACCGAGCGCGTTCGCGAGGTCGGTCGCCTTCATCGGCGCCGCTCCCATCGCGGGATCCGTCGCGCTCTCGGTCGAGCCGTCCATGGAGGGGAGAAGTACTAGCCCCACCCCGGGTCTTAACGGTTCAGTTAGACGACCCTCGCCCTCCGAGGGGGCGGGGCGGCCCCGGGCCGGTCTCGGCCGGGGGCCCGTTACGGCCTAAATAGGCCCACGCCTCCGGGAGGACGTGGACACTTTCGAGCGCGTGGCCCGGGTCGTGCGGAACACCCAGGAGGTGATCAAGCCCGAGGAGGTGCACGCCCTCTTCGAGCGGGAGGCCCGACCGCGGGCGTACTTCGGCATCGAGCCGTCGGGTCAGCTCACGGTGGCCCACCTCATCGCGGTGCGGAAGCTCCGCGATCTGGTCGAGGCGGGCTGCGAGGTGACGCTGTTCCTGGCGGACTGGCACGCCTGGATCAACGACAAGCTCGGCGGGGACCGAGAGCGGATCCATGCCTCGGGCCGGTACATGCAGGCCGCCTTCGCCGCGCTCGGCGTCGACAGCTCGACGGTCCGCGTCCGCTGGGCGAGCGAGCTCACCGGATCCTCCGAGTACTGGGCCCGGGTGGTGCGGGTCGCGAAGGCCACGAGCCTCGCCCGCACCAAGCGGGCGATGTCGATCATGGGCCGGGGGGAGGAGGAATCGAACCTCGACACCTCGCGCCTGTTCTATCCCGCGATGCAGGCCGCCGACATCTTCGAGCTCCCCGTCGCGCTCGCCTACGGCGGCATGGACCAGCGGCGCGCCCACATCTTGGCCCGCGAGGTCGGCCACCATTACGGCTGGCCGATCCCGGCCGCGATCCACACCCCGCTGCTCTCGTCGCTGAAGGGCAGCGGTCGAATGGACCCGGCGAGCGGGGTCATCGAGGGGAAGATGTCGAAGTCCGACCCCGGTACCGCGATCACGATCGGCGCCGAGCGGGCCGAGATCGATCAGCGGCTCGCCGGCGCGTTCTGCCCGGCCCGTCAGGTGGGGGGGAACCCGGTGGTCGAGGCGGTCCGGTTCATCGTCTTCCCGTGGGAGGGTCGTCTGCGCCTCGAGCGGGCCGAGAAGCACGGGGGACCGCTCGAGTTCGTGGACGAGGCGGCCTTCCTGGCCGCCTGGACCGAGGGCCGCGTCCATCCCCAGGACCTCAAGGGGGCGGTCGCGGCGGCGCTGGACCGGCTCGTCGCGCCGGTCCGTCGCTATTTCATCGAGCATCCCGAGTTCGCCGCGAGCTCGTTCCTCGCCCCGCGCGCGGCGCCGGGCGGCGACCCGCCCGGCCCGACCTAGGCCCGCTCCCCCGGCTCCCGCGGGGTCCGACGGCATCCTTAAGTATCTCGGTACCTCCGACGGGCCCCACCCGTGAGCCGAGGACCCCCTACCCGGGGTTCCGCTGACGCGAGGAACCATGGCGCGACCGATCTACGTGCGATTTGAGACCCCGAACGACCTGGCGGACAAGGCCCTGCAGCTCGTACAAGTGGCGAGCGAGACCGGGAAGATTCGAGTCGGAACGAACGAAGTGACGAAATCGAGCGAGCGGGGCGAAGCCAAGCTCGTCGTGATGGCAGAGGACGTCGACCCGGTCGAGATCCTGGTCCACATCCCGATGCTGTGCGAGGAGAAGCGGATCCCCTACCTCTACGTCCCGAAGAAGCAGCGGCTCGGCCAGTCCGCGGGCCTCTCGAAGTCCGCGGCCAGCGTCGCGGTCGTCGAGGCCGGGGACGCGAAGGGGCTCTTGGACGAGCTCGCGACGACCTTCCCGACGCTGAAGAAGTAGGCGACGGGAGGAGGGCCGATCGATGGCGGAGGAGAAGGGCTCGCCGGCGGAGGTCGTCGAGCTCGTCGGCCGCACCGGGATGGCCGGCGAGGCCACCCAGGTGAAGGTGCGGGTCCTCGCAGGGCGCGACCGAGGCAAGATCATCACGCGGAACGTCGCGGGGCCGATCCGGCTCGGTGACGTTCTGATCCTGAGGGAGACCGCGCGCGAGGCGCGCAAGCTCTCCGTCCGTTAGCGAGGCAATCCGATGGTCGTCAAGCGACAGTGTTCGTTCTGCGCCGCCGAGATCGAGCCGGGGACCGGCTGGATGTTCGTGAAGCGCGACGGCACGGTCTTCCACTTCTGCTCGTCGTCGTGCCGGAAGCAGCAGCTCCACCTCGGTCGGGTCGGTCACCACTTCAAGTGGACGCGGGCCCACGCTCTCCGGGTCGCCGCGGACCGCTCCTCGCGGGAACGGGCCCCCAAGGCCGCCGCGCCCGTCGCGCCGAAGCGCGGCCGGACGAAGCCGAAGGCCCCGGCCCCCGCCGCGCCGGTGGTCGAGGCCCCGAAGGCCGGGGCCCCCGCACCCGCCGAAGCCGTCGCCCCCGCGCCGGCCCCCGCCGCGGCCAAGCCGCGGGCCCGGGCGCGCAACAAGCCGGCGGCCGACGCGCCGAAGGAATAGGCCGGCCGCGCACCGGGGGCCGATCGCCCTCGATCCGTCGGTTGCGCGTGCACGGGAATCGGTAAACCCCCGCGCGGTGCGACGCCCACGATGGCCGGAAGGGACGGCTGGACCTCTCCGTCCGAGCTCGCTGACTACGCCTACTGTCCGCGCTCGCATTGGTACCGCTCGCACCCGCCCCCGGGGGGGATCGGCCCCGAGGCCGCGGCGCACAGCCGGGCCGGCGTCCGCTACCACGCCCGGACCTTGTCGGCCGAGCGTCGAAGGGCAACGTCGGGAACGACGTATTGGGTCGGTCTCCTCGTGGGCGTGGCGCTCGTCGTGGGAGGGTTCCTATGGGCCTTCTACCGGTGACCCCGAACTGGGTCGCCCTCGGGGTCGGGCTCGTCGGCCTCGCGATCGCGGCCGCCGCGGCGCGCGCGCTCGCGCGGCGCCGCCAGGAGGGCACGCTCGGGCGGCTCGTCTCGGTCGATGCGGGGGCGCCCGTCCTCCTCCGCAGCGACCGCTATCGCATTCAGGGTCGGCCGGACGCGCTCCGGGAGCAGAGCGACGGGCGGCTCGTCCCGATCGAGCTCAAGAGCCGCGGCACCCCGCGCGGCGGCCCGGCCTGGTCCCACCTCGTCCAGGTCTGGGCGTACTGCCTCTTGGTGGAGGAGAGGACCGGGCGCGCCCCTCCGTTCGGAGTGCTGCGCTACGCGGACGGCGAGTTCCGGGTGCGGTGGGACGAACGGGCCCGCGCCGAGCTGCTCGCGATCCGCGCCGAGCTCGACCGGCCGTACGACGGGCGGGCGAACCCCTCCCCGAGCCGGTGCGGGCGATGTCCCTGGGCCCGCGGCTGCGACGCGCGCGCCCGCGACTAGTCTCGGCCGGCTACTTCTTCCGCGCCCAGTAGACCTCGGTCCGGTACGGCAGCGCGACGATCGCCCGGCCGCGCGTCGCGGGGTCGCGATCGAGGATCCGCCGGACCTCGGCCGCTACCTGCCGTCGCTTCGGGGAAGGGAGCACCGCGATCACGCTGACCGAGAGGACCCGCTCCACGAACGCCGTGCGCGGGGCCCGCTGGACGTGCGGGAACGATCGGAAATGCGTCGGGCCGAACGGGCAAGCGGGCGAGCGGAAGACGCGCTGCCACTGGCGGTCCCGGCTGCCCGGGGCGTGGGCGGCCCGGCGATACGGCGCGAGGAGCTCGGTCAGCCGCCGGGACCAGTCGACGGAATCGTCGCGGAGGTTCCAGACGAGCCCGAGACCGCCGTTCGGTCCGAGCACCCGCGCGATCTCACGCAGCGCGGGTCTCGGTCGGAACCAGTGGAACGCCTGCGCGACGACGACCGCGTCGGCGAACCCCCCGGGGAGCGGGATCGCCTCCGCGACCCCCGGAAGGACCGGCACCTCCGGGACCTCCTGGGCGAAGACCCGGCGCATCCCGGCGATCGGCTCGACCGCGACGCGCGCCGCCCCGAGGGGCGCGAGGGCGCGGGTGAACTTGCCGGTCCCGCTTCCGATGTCGACGACGGTCCGTCCCGGACCGAGGTGCAGCCGCTGACCGAGGTAGGCGACGGCCGCTCGAGGGTAATCCGGCCGCCCGCGCTCATACGCCTCGGCCGCCCGGTCGAACCCGCGGAGGACCGGGTGGGTCCGGAGGGGGGAGGAGGGCATCGCCGCGCTCGGAGCCGGGCCGCCTCTTACCTTCTGGGGCGATCCCGCCCCGTTCCGATGTTCGCGTCGTCCGGAAGTGGGGCGGAAACGCCGGTCGCGCTCCGCCGCGAGCGGAAGGCGCCGGGGAGCGAGGTCCGGCCGCCGGTGCGGCGGACGCGAAACCTTTAGGTCTCGGGCGGCTCGGCGGGCCGATGCCGGAAGGGAGCCTGGAGCGCACGCTGGTCTTGGTGAAGCCGGACGGGGTCCGACGCGCCCTGGTCGGAGAGATCGTCGCCCGGCTGGAGCGCAAGGGCCTCAAGCTGGTCGCGCTCAAGATGCTGCGGGTGACGCCCGAGCTCGCGCAGCGCCACTACGCCGAGCACCAGGGCAAGCCGTTCTACCCCGCGCTCATCCAGCACATCACCTCGGGGCCGATCGTCGCGATGGCCGTCGAGGGTCGCTCGGCGATCTCGGTCGTCCGCCTCCTCACCGGCGCCACCAACCCGCAGACCGCGGCGCCCGGCACCCTCCGGGGGGACTTCGGGCTCGGCATCACGCCGAACCTCGTCCATGCCTCCGACGCCCCGGAGTCGGCCGAGCGCGAGCTCGCGCTCTACTTCGCCCCCGAGGAGTATCAGGCGTACTCCCGGATGGCGGAAGAGTACTTCTAGGACGATGACCCCGACGCTCCCGGCCGCCGTGCGCGCCCTGGCGGCCGGGGACCTCGTGGTCTATCCGACCGACACGCTCCTCGGCCTCGGGGCCCGGGCCGCCGACCGATCCGCGATCCTCCGGCTCGAGGCCGCGAAGGGGCGGCCGGGCGGGCAGCCGATCTCCGTCGCGGTGAGCTCCGTGCCCGAGCTCGAAGCGCTCGGCGCGCTCGCGCCGTCGGCCCGTCGGTTCGTCCGCACGCACCTGCCCGGACCGTACACCGTCTTCCTCCGTCCGTCCCCGCTCGCGCGACGCACCCTCGCGCCGCGCCTCTTCGCCGCCGACGGGTCGCTCGGGGTCCGGGTGCCGGACCACTCCGTTGCGCGCGAGCTCGCCCGCCGGGTGGGTCCGATCACCGCGACGTCCGCGAACCGGCACGGCGCCGCCCCCTGCCGCACGCCCGCCGAGGCGCGTCGGGCGTTCGGGCGCGACGTGCGGGTCTATCTCCCGGCCCGACCGGCCCCCTCGGGATCCCCGTCCACGCTCATCGATCTGACCGGGGCGCATCCGCGCCCCGTCGCCCGGAAGTGAGAGGCCGTGCCCCGCGAACCGATCGACCTCGACCGCTGGCGCGCGGCGGGCCGCATCGCGGCCGGGGCGCGGGAGCTCGGGCTGCGCCTCACCGTGCCCGGAGCCCGGCGCCGCGACGTCGCGGAAGCGATCGAGGAGTACGTGCGGGGCCAGGGGGCGCAGCCGGCGTTCCCGGCGAACCTCTCCCGGAACGTGGAGGCAGCCCACTACACCCCCTCGATCGACGACGAGGCGGTCTTCGCGCCCGGGGATCTCGTGAAGGTCGATGTCGGGGCGCACCTCGACGGGGCGATCGCCGACACCGCGGACACGGTGGAGGTCGGGGGGACGCACCGACACGAGAACCTCGTCCGCGCGGCGCACGACGCGCTCCGGGACGGGATCGCCCAGGTGCGGCCCGGGGTCCGCGTCGACGAGGTCAGCCGCGCGATCGCCCAGGCGATCCGGGCGCGCGGGCTGCGGCCGATCGAGGACCTCACCGGCCACTCGATCGAGCGCTACCTCCTTCATGCAGGGAAGTCGATCCCGAACGTCCCCGGGGCGAGCGACGCAACGCTGATCGAGGGCGAAGTGATCGCGATCGAGCCGTTCGCGACGAACGGCGTGGGGCACATCGCGAACGGCCCGTTCGGGAACATCGCGCGGTTCCGGGCGGATCCCGGACCGTCCGACCCGGTCCTCGCCGGCCTCTTCGGTCGGTTCCGCACGCTCCCGTTCGCGATGCGCTGGGCCACGACCCCGGAGGAGCAGGCGGCGCTGCGGCGCGCGCGACGCTGGCTCCAGACGTACCCCGTCTTCCTCGAGCGGGGGCACGGCCTGGTCGCCCAGGCCGAGCACACCGTCCTCGTCGGGCCGGGCCGCGCCGAGATCCTCTCGGTGGTCCCCTAGTGGGCCGCTCCCTCGAACTCGCTCCGCGCCAGGGCCGCGCCGCGGACCATGGCCTCGAGCTTCGCCCGGGCGATCCCGAGGCTCCGGGTCCGCAGGCCGCAATCCGGGTTCACCCAGATCCGCCGGGGATCCCCCAGGTAGCGGACCGCCCGCCGGATCCGGTCCGCGACCAGCTCGGGGCTCTCGACCGCGTCGCGGTGCACGTCGAGCACGCCGAGACCGACCTCGCGGTCGTCGCCGTACTCGCGGAGGGCGCCGAGGACCTCGTAGCCGTCGTGCCCGTCGATATCGCGGTTCGCGAACTCCCACGCCCACTGGCGGCAGCGCTTCGCCTCGAGGATCGTCGGCAGGAGGTCGCGGTAGTCGGAGTAGCAGATGTGCATCGAGAACTCGGCGTCGAGCCCTTCGGTCGCGGCGTTGAACCCCTCGACCACGAGGTCCGCCTCGTCCGGGTGGGTCCCCGCGGCCGGCTCATCGATCTGGATCACCCGGCACCCGTGCTCGATCAGGGCTTGGATCGTCGGGCGGAGCGCCCGACGCGCAAGATCGACCACGAACTCGCGCTGCGCCGCCCGGCGGGCCCCCCGGCCCTTCCACCCCTTCTGGCGGGCGAGGTAGTACTCGTTGAACGACCAGTCGGCGAGCGTGTACGGGCCGGTGATCGGCAGCTTCGGTTCGGCCCGGGCGTACCGCTTGACGAAATCGAACTCGTCGACGTGGTACGGCCGCTCGAGCCGCAGCTCGTCCACGACCGCGGCCTTGAGGTAGTACTTGTTGTCGAAGGAGCGGACGTGGCCCTGGAAGCGGAACCCGCGCATCTGGCGGATCGGGAACTCGTACATCTCGATCCGCCGGGCCTCCCCGTCGTAGACCCGGTCGAGGCCGGCCGACTCGAGGAAGCGGATCGCGAAGAGGGCGCCCAGGTCCCGGACCCGCTCGGGGTCGACCGCGCGGGCCCGCCCCCCGAGCAGCGCGTCCCGATCCTCCGGCAGGTCGTCCGCGAAATGCGTGCGCTCGGCCGAGAGGCGGAACTCCTCGCGGGCGGCGACGTCGAGGGGCTCCGACCGTTGGCCGAGGAGCTGCCAGCGCGGCTTGGCGAGGCTGCCGATCTCCTGGGTCGGGAACAGCGGGCGCGCGGTCACGGCCGACCTCCGTCCCCGAGGAACTGGCTCGCGGCGGGGAGGACGTGGAGCTTCTTCGTCGCGGGCTCCCACGGAAGCAGGTCGAGCGGCGCTCCCGGGCCGAGCCAGATCATCGACGGCCGGCG
>JAKACD010000007.1 GCA_021821785.1 Thermoplasmata archaeon | reverse complement strand
GCGGCGGCGCGGGATCCGCCCCCGCGTAGACGAGGACGGCATACCACCGGTCGCCCTCCCGCCTCACGATGCAGGTCTTGACCCGACCCTCGGGCGGTGCGCGGTGGAGCTCGATGGGCAGGTCGCCCACTCATGAGAGATGGAGACGCCCGGTGCCGTTCCTTCCCGGCGCGATCGCCCCGGACCCGTTGGAGTCCGGGTAGCCCATCGACATGACCTCTCGCTTGAAGCGCGGGAACCCGGGACGTTCGCCCCCCTTCGCGCGGCAGAAGAAGTGCGGGAATGCGTCGTGGAGGCGGGCCAGCGTTTCTTGCGCCCCGTGCCCATACACTCGACCGATGCCGTCCCGGTCGTACGCTCGCCACCGCGCGAGGTCCCGGCACTGGTCGGCATAGGAGAGGGACCGCCGCTCCTTCCGCCCCGCCTCCTGCCGCCGTTCGAGGGCGTAGTGCCACCGGAACCGTAGCTCCTCGAATGGCCGGAGCAGTTCGCGTTCTCGATCGAGGAACGGGTAGAGGCGGTACTTCTGAGGCCGGTACATCGGAGGTAGCCCGCCTCCCGGCGCGGCCGACGCGATAATGATTGGCTCGCTAACCCCCGTCTGAAAACGGGGGCTTGCGCTCGCCGGCCTCGTCACGCCGATCGGCGCACGAGCCGGTCCGCGATCTCGCGCACGAGCGGCTTTCCCGAGGCCCGGATCGTCCGGCTCCGATCGAGCCGGCGCAGGGCGCGGGCCGTGAGGGTTTCGATCCGGCGCTCCGAATAGTCGAGGCTCCCGGTCGCGCGGATCACCTCCCGGGCCCGCTCCACATCCTCGGGGCTCGCGCTCGCGTTGCCGAGCACCCGCGCGAGACGGTTCCGGTCGGTCTCGCTGCCCGCCTGCCACGCCTTCACGACCAGGAGCGTCCGCTTGCCCTCCACGAGGTCGTTCGAGCTCTTCCCCGAGGCGCCAGCGTCGAAGCCGGCCCCGAGGACGTCGTCGCGCAACTGGAAGGCGATCCCGAGATCGATCCCCACGGATTCAATGTCGGTGAGGCGGGCTCGGGACGTTCCGCCGAGCAGCGCGCCGATCTTGAGCGGCGAGGCGACCGTATAGACCGCCGACTTGAACCGGTGGACAGTGAGGACGTCCTCCTCGGTGACGGTCTCGGGGGGAAGGATCCCGTTCCGGATGTCGAGCGCCTGGCCGTAGGCCGTGAGCCGGGTCATGCGCACGTACTCCGCGAGGGCGTTGAGGCGGGCCCGGGGGGAGGCCGGGGCCGCGAGGAGCGCCTCGACCGTGAACGGCTCCTCGAGGTCGCCGAGCGTGATCCCCATGCCGACCCCGTAATCCTCGCTCGAGCCGATGCGCGCTTCCCGCGCGTGGAGCGCGGCGAGCGAGCGGTGGACGGCCGGGCCCCCGCGGCGCGTATCGGCATGGTCGATGATGTCGTCGTGGATCAGCATCCAGCTCTGGAAGTGTTCGAGCGCGGCCGCGGCCGGAAGGGCAGGACGCGGGTCCTTCCCGGTCGCGAGGTGATAACCGGCGAGGACCAGGATCGCGCGAAACCGCTTGCCGCCCCGGAGAGTGAACTCCTCGTTCACGTCGACGTAGGGGCGGATGGACGCCGGCGCCGCCCGCCGCTCGCGCCGATAGGCGGCCCGAAGCGTCCGCTCCAGCGCGGGGAGGTACCGATACAGGGCGGCTAGGTCCACGGCAGTTTGCCGTTGGAGAACTATCGTATTTAACACACCCGTCCTTGCCCGACTCGTGGCGTCCCTTCCGTTTACCGAACTGGCCAACGCTCTGGTCGAGGCGATGGGCCAGCGTCTCGACGCGGCCCGGCCCACTGCCGAGGGCCTCGTCCTGCGCACCGGGGACGGATTCCTCTATGCGTTCCTCGAGGACCCGAACCAGGTCTCCCTCGAGACGATCCGACACCTCTTCGACGAGGGGAACGGGCTCCCGGTCCACCTCGTGGTCCTGACCCCGGGCCATCTTCCGCTCGCGATCTCCCAGGACGTGGTCCGACGCGGCGGGACGCTCGTGGAAGGGGCCCGCTTTGCCGAGCTCGCCCGGCAGCTCGGGCTCGAGGCGTTTCTCGGAGAGGAGCCCCGGGCGCCGCGGCCCGAGGGACGTCGGCTCCTGCCGAGCGCCCAGCAGCTCGACGGGGTCATGCACCGGGCCCGGACCTGGCTGGACTGGGGGGTACCGGCGCTCGCGCTCCGATTCTTTCGTCAGGCGAGCGAGCTCAAGCCGGGATTCCTCCCCGCGCGCACGGGGATCGGACGCGCGCTCCTCGCCCTGGGCCTGGTGACCGACGCGGACCGCGCGTTCGATGAGGTCCTCGCGACCCGTCCGGACGATGTCGAGGCCCGTCTCGGCAAGGCGGCCGTGCTGGGCGCGAAGGCGCTCCCGCAGCAGGAGATCGAGATGTACCGGGCGCTGCTTGCCGAGGACGAGGCCCGGACCGAGGTGCGGGCTCACCTGGTCGCCGCCCTGATCGACCTCGCGGACTGGCCCGCCGCGCGGGTCGAGATCGAGGCCCTCCTTTCGCGGACCCCCGAGGACCCGCAACTGCGATTCCTCCATGCCGTGGCCCTTTCCCACACCGGGCCGAAGGAGATCGCGGAGGAAGAGCGGGTCGAGGCGCGGCGCCTCGGTCTTCCCTACGATCGCGAGTCGGCCCTTTGCCGCCACCTTGGCCTGCCGCCCCCGCCGCGTCCCGAGGCCGGCGCGGAGCCGCGTGTCGCGCCAGCACCCCCTCCGACCGTTCGGGGGACGCCCCCGGCTCCCGCTACCGCAGAGACGCCACCCACGAGGCCGCGGGCGGCCCGACGCCCTTCCCCGAAAGCCCGGCGCGCGGCGCCCCGACGAAAATCGGCGACCCGAAAAGGTAAGTAACCGCCCTCCGCGTCGGCCCTCCCGGCTCCCGATCGTCTATGCGCGTGATCTCCGTACTTCCGAGCGCGACCGAGATCGTCTTTGCGCTCGGTCACGGCGCGGAGCTGATCGGCCGGAGCGCGGAGTGCGATTATCCTCGGGAAACCGCGCGGTTACCCGTCGTGATGCGACCCCGCACCTGGGACGCCGATCGTCCCTCCCGGGAGATCGATGCCCGGGTGCGGTCCGTCCGGTCGCGGGGGGAGAGCCTGTACGAACTGGACCTAGGGCTCCTCGCCGAACTGCAACCTGATCTCCTGATCACCCAGGACCTCTGCGGGGTCTGTTCCGTGACGGAGGAGGAGGTCGCGGCCGGATGTCGGGCCGCAGGGGTGGCTCCCCGCATACTTTCCCTCGCCCCACGCCGGCTCGGGGAAGTCTGGGGGACCTTCGGCCAGGTGGCCGAGGCCCTGGGAGACCGACCGGCGGCCGAGCGGTTGCGGGCGGAACTTCCCGATCCTTCGGTTTCGGCGAGCTCCGTCCGCGGCCCCCGGGTCGCGGTCATCGAGTGGCTCGACCCACCGATCCTCGCCGGGCTCTGGACGCCCGATATCGTGACCCTGGCCGGGGGCGCCCCCGTGGGGCCACGGGCAGGGGAAGTCGGGCAGCGGACGACCTGGAGGGCCCTCGCGGAGCTCGGGATCGACCTCGTCCTCCTCAGCCCCTGCAGTTTCTCCGTGGCGCGGACGCGCGCGGAGCTCGCCGACCCCGGGATCGCCGCGGGGGTCCGGTCGCTCCGGCCGCCCCTCGGTACGTTCCTGGCCGACGAGGCCTACTTCAGTCGCCCGGGTCCCCGACTCGCCGAGGGCGTCCGGCTGGTGCGCTCCCTCCTGACCGGCGAAACGGAACGGCTCTCCTTGCCGTTCGAAGCGTGGACGTCGGACGCCCCGGAGGTGAGCGCATGACCGGAGGACCGAACTTCTACTACACCTGGACCCCGGCGCATCCGACCCCGTCACGAGTCTCGACGTCCCGGACCGAGATCCTGCACCTCCTCCTTGCGTTCGGTGTCCTCACCTTCGACCTGGTGATCCTGCTCGGCGGCGGGGGCCTCCTCTCCGCGGGCCGTGGCGGTCTGTTCGCCTTTGTTTCCGTCACCGTCGTCCTGGCCGCCGCCGCCGCGGCGCTGACCGGATTCCTCTGCCACGAACTCGCGCACAAGTTCTACGCCCAGCGCCACGGCTTCTGGGCGGAGTTCCGCATGTCACCGATGGGACTCGTGATCTCGCTGATCACCGCGTTCGCCGGCTTCCTCTGGGCGGCCCCCGGCGCGACGATGGTGAGCGGGATGGCCGACTACGACCTCGCCCGTTGGGGCAAGACCAGCCTCGCCGGGCCGGTGACCAACGCGTTCTTTGGCGGGATCTTCTACGTCGGCGCTCTCGCTACCTTCCTCGTCGGCTCCGCGTACTACCCCTGGTTCGTCCTGCTCGCCTGGTTCAACGGCTGGTTCGCCACCTTCAACCTCCTCCCCTTCGGCCCGCTCGACGGCGCGAAGGTGCTCCGCTGGTCGAAGCCCGCCTGGATCGTGGCGATCGCGGCCTTCGGGGCGTTTACGGCCGTCGCGACGCTCGTTCTTTATGGGGTCACGACGCCTCTGCTCGGTGCGTAACGGGGAACGGCCATGGCGCAGCCGCGGGTCGAGGAGCTAGGGAACGGCCGCCTGCTGCTCGACCTCGACTTCCGGGACACCGAGGGGCTGGTCGCCGCCTACCTCCTTCCGGAAGAGGAAGGCTACACTCTGGTCGAGACGGGACCCTCGACGTGCCGGGAGGCGCTGCTCGCCGCGCTCGGTCGAGCGGGGGTCTCGCCCAGCGAGGTCCGTCACGTCTTCGTCACCCACATCCATCTCGACCACGCCGGGGGGATGGGCGCCGTCGTGGACGCGTTCCCCCGGGCGACGTTCTACGCGCACGAGGTCGGCGTGCCGCACCTCGTCGACCCGACGCGCCTGATCGCCAGCGCCCGGCGCGCCTGGGGGGCCGCCGCGGACCCGCTCTGGGGAACGATCCTGCCGGTCCCGGCCCCCCGGGTCGTCCCGCTCAAGGGGGGCGAGCGCTTCCCGCTGAAGGGCGGCGAGCTGTCGGTCCTCGCGACGCCGGGCCATGCCCGGCACCACCTCGCCTTCTTCGATTCCGGGATACGTGGGATCCTCACGGGCGACGGCGCCGGCGTCCGCCTCGAGCACAGCGGCCACCTTCGGCCGGCGGTCCCTCCGCCCGACCTCGATCTCGAGGCGCTGTTCACGAGCCTCGAAACGATGCGTAGGACCGACCCCCGGCTTGTGCTCTTCAGCCACTTCGGGCCCAGCCCCGACGGCGCCGCCGACCTCGTCCGGTACCGCACGATCGTAGAACAGTGGCGGGACGTCGCGCTCGCGGCGGCGCGGGAACGGGCCGACTCGGAGTTCGTGACCGCGCGCCTGAAGGCGTACGATGAGGCGAGCACCGTACATGTCTCCAAGAACGACCGGGAGTCGCTCGTCTCGGGCTACGAGCTCGCCGCCCAGGGATTCCTGCGCTACTTCGAGACCCATGGGTTGATCGGTCGGTGAGCACCCCCACTTCGCTCGATCCGAAGGGCCGGTTCCAGGCCGCCCTCACGCTGCTCCTGTCCCGGGTCGTCTACGCGTTCAACTGGTACAACATCGGAGCCGTCCTTCCGCTCATCGGGCGGAATCTCGGAGCGTCGACCTTCCAGCTCGGGATCGTCCTCGGCGCGTTCCTCGTCGGGGCCGGGGTCTTCCAGGTCCCGGCGGGCCTCGCCGCGCTCCGCTGGGGGAACCGTGCCGTCTCCCTCTTCTCGCTCGTCCTCATGGGGGGGTTCTCACTCGCCTCGGCCTTCGCGCCCAACTGGCCGACCCTCGCGGCGTTCCGGTTCGGAGCAGGGGCCGGGGCCGCGTTCTTCTTCGCCCCGGCGCTCGGACTCGTGACTTCCTACTTCCCCACGGGGACCCGGGGCCCGATCATCGGGGTGTACAACGCCGGTTTCAGCATCGGCTCCGGGATCGGCCTTCTCGGAGGGGCCGTGATCGGCGCGGCCTACGGCTGGCCGTTCGCCCTCGCGGTCGGGGGCGTGGTGCTGCTGGCCATGGCCGCGATCGCACCGTTCGGCCTCCCCCGAACGGGCCCGCGGCCCGAGCGCCGGCCCCTCGGCCGGCTGTGGGAGTCCGCGCGGCCCATATTCACCTCCCGCTCCATCTGGGCGCTTTCGGTCGGCACGTCGGGGCTCTGGGGGGCGCTCTACGCTGCGGCCCAGTACTTCACCGACTTCGCTCACGCCGTGCATCCGGTGTGGTCGGTGGCCCTCGCCGCGGGGATCCCGACCCTCATGATCGTGTTCGAGGTGCCGGGCGGGCCGTTCGGCGGTTGGATCGGGGAGCGAGCCCCCGAGATGCGGCGGATCCTGCTCGGCTGGGGGGTCGCCGCGGGACTCGCGATCCTCGTGATCCCGTTCCTTCCGTTCGCGGGCCTGGTCGCCCTCTTCGCGTTCCTCGGGTTCGCGGACGGCGTCGTTTTCGCCGTGATCTACCTGATCCCGTCCTACCTCCCCGAGTCGCACGGAGAGAGCCTCGCGCTCGGTCTCGCCTTCGTGAACACCATCCAGATCTTCCTCGGGAGCGCGATCGCGATCCTCTTCGGCTACCTCGCCGGGACGTACGGCTATTCGACCGCGTGGTGGTTCGCCGCGGTGGTCAGCCTCGTGCCGCTCCCGTTGCTCCTCTGGATCAGCCGGCGGCGCGGCGAGGTCGAGGAGTCGTTCGTGCGGCCGCGCGCGCGGCGGCCCCGGATCGTGACGGCGCCGGACCGACCAACGTGACGAGGTTGGTCGGTCGGCCCTCGATCGGGTAGCCGGCGGTCAGGACGATCGGGCCCCCGACCCCGAGGCCGGCGGACCGCACGAGCTCCGCCGAGCGGGTCCGCAGCTCCACGAGGTCCCGGTGGAGCGGAGCCGGAAGGGAGGTAACGCCTCCCACGAGAGCGAGGCGGCGCCGGGTCGCTGGGGAATTCGAGAGGGCGACCACGGGGCAGCTCGGCCGCAGCCGGGCGACCAGGCGGGCCGTCCGGCCCGAGTGCGTCGGCGTCACGATCGCCCGGGCCCGCACGCCCTCCGCGAGCCGCACCGCCGCCGCGGCGACCGCGCGCTCGTCCTCGGGCAGCGGGCTCCGATCGTCGTCGCGCAGCGGTCGCGGATCGAACGAGCTCTCGGTCGCCCGGGCGATGCGGTCGAGCCACTGGACCGACTCGACGGGGTATTGCCCGACCGCGCTCTCCTCGCTGAGCATGACGGCGTCGGCGCCGTCCAGCACGGCGTTCGCGACGTCGGTGGCCTCGGCGCGGCTGGGCCGAGGCGAGCTCACCATGCTCAGGAGCATCTGCGTGGCCACGATCACGAACTTCCCGGCCCGGTTCGCGGTGCGTACGAGCTGCTTCTGCTCGAGCGCGAGACGTTCGAGGGGAACCTCGATCCCGAGATCGCCCCGCGCTACCATGATCCCGTCCGCCTTCTCGAGGATCCCGTCGATCGAGCGCAGGGCCTCGGCCCGCTCGATCTTGGCGATCAGTCCCACGTCACGCCCGCCGGAGCGGGCGTCCAGCCATCGTCGGGTCTCGTCGAGGTCACCGGCTTCCCGAACGAACGAGAGGGCCAGGTAGTCGATTCCCTCCTCGATCCCGAGAGCCGCATCGCGCCGGTCCTTCGCCGCGAAGACCGAAGTGCGCAGCTGGGCATGCGGTAGGAAGAGGCCGGCGTGGGAAGTGACCACCCCACCCGCGGTCACTTTTGCCACCAGGGATTCAGGGCGGACGCGCGCGATCGTGAGCTCGACGCTCCCGTCTCCCAGGAGCACGGGGTCGCCGACATGGGCGATCCCGTCGAAGGTCGGTACCTGGGCGCACACCCGACGTTCGTCGCCCGGTTCGGTCCGCGCATCGAGGATCCAGTCCTGCCCGGGTCGCAGACGCACCGATCCCGCCCCGATCTCCCCGATGCGGATCTTGGGTCCCTGCACGTCGCCCACGATGGCGATCTCACGGCCCGCTCGATGGGCCGCGGTGCGCACGTGCCGCAGCGTGGCCCGGTGCTCGACGTCGCTCCCGTGCGAGAAGTTGAGGCGGAAGGCGTCGACCCCGGCCGCGATCAGCGCGCGGAGCCGCTCGGGGTCGTCGGAGGCCGGGCCCACCGTGGCCAGGATCTTGGTCCTCCGCACGGCGTGGCCATGCGATGGGGGACTATTAGCGGCGCGGAGCGGGGTGGGTTTATTATCGGTGGGCCGTCGTGACGGCACCTAGCCCCGTGGTGTAGAGGCCAAGCATGCTGGCCTTTGGAGCCGGCGACAGCGGTTCGAATCCGCTCGGGGCTACAATTAAAATAATGTCGATACCTCGTTGTGAACCGTGGCGACCGATCGAATGACCTCGATATCCATCCATTCCTCGACTTTGAGGATGCTCCAGCCTTTCAAGCGGGGCGACATGACTTGGGATGACGTCCTCATCGACTTCATCGAAGAACACGTCCCCGAGGAGTTCGTGAAGGAGATGGTCCGTCAGGCGGAGGAAGGGCCGGGGATTCCCTGGCGTCAGGTGTCGGAGGAGCGGAAGCAGAAGCGGAGGCGTTAAGGCGTGGCCCAGGTCGACATGACCCCTGAGGCACGGATCCAGTACCTCGGCCTCCCGACAGACATCGCAAACCAGTTCGATGAACTGATGGCATTCCTCGAGATCAATCCCCATCGACTTCCTCCTTGGTGCGAGGTCAAGTCAATCGGGCGAAAGGGCGCGAAGGAAGTCTTCCGTGCCCGAGTCGGGGAGTACCGTGCGACCTACGTGTTCGACGGTCACACCATCCGTTTCACTCGCTTCCGATTGCGGCGAGATATCGGCTACTCAGCCTTACCAAAGTCGTAGGTCAGTTCCCTCTGCGCCTGCGACGAAAGTCCCCCTCACTTCACTGCTCCTCCGCCGACGGATGCCTCCGAGAGTCTGCGTCGTAAGCGCCCAGTTGGGAACCGGCGGCAAGAGCCTCCACGCGGAACCGGTATTCTTGGTACAGCACACGCTGGACCGAACTCACGCGTCGGGTTCGGGGCGACTCTCCTCCCGTCAGCGCTCGGTAGCCGGCCACCTTGAAGGAGATCGACCCCGGGCTCCGCCCGACAAGCTCCCCGAGCTCGAGGAGCTGAGATTGACTCACTCTCCCCCAAGCCTTGCCTTCGAAGAGGAGCGAGAAGGTCAACAACGCTTCTTTTCGGGTCCAACCTCCGGAGGATTCGCCCTCGGTCATCGCGCGAACGGGGTCAAGTCCCGGTCACTTCCGGACGACGAACTGAACCTCGCAATGCGCCCAAGCCTGTTTGTCCTTCCAGGGATTCCCGGAGTACACTTCGCGAGGTCCGACCACGGAACGAATTTCCCCGTACTTCTTGCGCCAACGCGTCCAGTCGCTGAGTCCGTGGTAGACGATCCGCGAAGAAACCTGGTCGGGATCGAAGACGACCTTGGCGACGTGGGTCGCGGAGAGAGTCTTGAGCCGGATCCGTCCCTCGGCCTTGGCCCTTCCGTTGATCTCCAAGCAGGCCTCCCATCGGCGACTCCCTCGCTCGAGAAAGACGTAGGATCCCGTCCGTATTCCCTGGCGTTTCGCCCAATGCTCGAGTTCCTCGAACTCGCTCCGAAGATTGTCCTCCTTCCAGGGGCCTACTCGCACGATCGACGCGACACGGTAGCTTGGGGCTTTTGTCAGCTCGAAGTCCACTGTCATGTTTCTTTCCTTATCTCCCGTCGTGTCCGCCGGACGATTCCGCTCGAGGCGATAGTTGCAGAGCCGCCCAAGGGCGGCCCTATAGAAATACAGGTTACGCCTTCGTCGCCGTAATGGGCCTGGTCGAAGCCCACCTCCGCACGACCCATCCCTGCCCTTACCAGGAGGTGTCGACAGAAGTACCGGGCTCAACGATGCTCCGGTGGTTCGATCCCGGCCGAAGCGTGCTCCTTCTTTCGAATCAATCCTACCGCGGCACTCGGAAGCTGATCGCCCTAGTGCAAGAAGTCTTCCGCGCAACGCCGCTCGCCGTGGAAGATTCCGAGGCGCTCGTCCTCGTCCCCGACCTCGGTTGGACCGACCCCCAGTCGATTGAGGGTCTCGCCGGCCGATCCGGGGTCTGGATCGTGCCCCCGATCGTCGTCCGTGGCGAATCCGAGAGCTGTCGAGTTCTCGCCCGGGGCCAGAGAGAGCTTCGTGCGTTCACGACGTGCCTGCGGCGAACGGGTCCTGTCGAGCTTCTCTCGTTGAGTTCTCAAGTGGGTCTGGATACTTTCCGCGAGCTACGATCGACCTCCGCCCACTTGACGGATGGGATGACGTACGCTCAGGCACGGTACTTAGTGACAGCTTGGGACGCCGGACTCTTCGACGTGCCCTCCCGTACTCGGTGGGGAACCGTTTCGGCCGCGGTAGGACTCTCGCGTTCAACGTTCGGAGAGCACCTCCGAAAAGGTCAGCATCGTCTCCTCGAGAACTCCATCACGGCCCTGAGGGCCCGGGCGGCGAGGGTTCCCGATCGGGTTCTCCTCCCGGGGATTCCGGGCAAGCCTCCCACCGGAAAGTCTCCGCTTCGAGGGACTCGCGAGGGTACCCGCTGAGGGTATTCGACGCGGCGTCCTAGGTCAATTCTTCGTCAGGGAACCCCTGGATGTGGGGTGCGTCCTAACCGCTGACTTGGGCACGGTCAACGTAGCCGCGGCGCCCTTGTGGACGACTCTCCACGCCCGCAGCCCCCCTTCCGGGAAGGGCCCGTCGTCAATGCGGGGCGTGGCGTCCTCTACGAAGAGTGTACGTTTCGTACGACCCGGGTTGATGGACCCCAAGGCTCTATGCGGGCCTCTGCCCTCTGGTAGCGGAGGGGACCGTGGAGGGCGACGACGGCGAAGATGGCCGAATCGGGTGATCTGCCGACGGTAGACGATCGACTCCCCAGGGGAGGGAGGAGTGCCCGGCCCTGCGAGTTCGAGCGAGCCTACCAGGAACTGGTCCAGCCCAGAGAGCGGGGAACTCGGGCACCGGTCGGAACATGCTCCGATGCCGGTGCGGAGGAACGTCTGTTTCCATCCTCTCCTGCCGGCCGGCCCTACTACCTGTGCAACGGGCATCTCCGAGACCTCTTCGACGCGCTGGACAACGTCCGTGCCGAGGAGTCTCGCCAGCTACCTCGGGTCGCCGAGAGTCCGCCCGAGACCTCGACGGCAGGACGAGAGTGATCGGCGAGCCTGGTGGCCCGCGGGTTCCCACTCCACCGTTCTTCAAGCCCTTCCCAGAATCCCGGTGACACTTTAACCGGCCGCGGCTTACGTCGATTCATGGGACGCGCGGAAGAACGGGCCAAGAATCGAGAAGAGGCCAAGCGTGCGAGGACCGCTCAGCGCGCCGCACGCGGGCCCGGTCCGGGCACCCTTCGCGACGAGGCTGAGGAGCGCCCTGAGTCGCCGAACGAAGCCGCACGTCGCATCTACCGTGCGGGGGGCAAGCCCAAGCGTCGAGGAAAGGACGCACGCCGCGCGAGCGGGAAACCGCTCAAGTGGCGAGAGGGACATCAGTAGCGGGAAGGGACCGGGGCCCCAGCCGTTTCTGGCGCGCGTGGCCCCGACCCCCGGTGGATCGAGGGGATCGCACCTAACCCGGCCCGCGGACGCCCCGGGGGACCCAGGACACGTCGCGTCCGACCCGAAGGTGGCGCGATTCGACGAAGGTGAAATCAGGGCGGGTCCGACACGCCGTACGACCGGCCCCGGTCGGTCTAGAGTCAGGTTCTCGAAGGGGGAAGCGGCGGATCCGCCGTTCCACCCTTACCCGCGGGTCGTGCGCCGAGCGCGGGCAGGAGTACTCCTACTTATCCCCTTCGGCGGCCTTTAAGTAGGTGAGGAGAAGAAATGACACAACTGACAGAGCAAGACGCACGCCAGATGTTCGCCGTCGCCAACACCCGAAACGTCGACCAGATCGTGGAGCAGTACGCGGACGACGCGACATTCCAGATCCCGGCACTCGACTCCCCGCTCCGCGGGAAGGAGGCAATTCGCAGCTACCTCAGGGAAAGCTTCGAAGCGTTCCCGGACTGGACGCTCGACGTCGCCAAGGTCTTTGTCTCGGGTGACGAGACCGTCATCGTCCACTCGGTGAGTGGGACCCACACCGGGCCACTCGCCGGAGCCGATGGCAAGTCGATCGCCCCGACCCATAAGAAGTTCGTCGAGGACCAGATGACCCGGGTCGCCCTCAACGAGAAGGGCAAGGTCAAGTCGCTTCGGTCGTACGGCAACCCGGCGGACCTCTACCGCCAGCTTGGCCTCTCGAAGTAGACCCCTCCCATCCCAACGTCTCGGTCTAGGTTCGAAAGCAGACCCAACCTTTTCCCGGCCCGAAGGGCCGGGTCCCAATCCCGACTCCGTAGTCGGTTCAGGCCCGGACTCTGCCGCGGGACTGGCCGGGGTCCGAATGGTCCCCTACTCCTTCCTCCGGCTCCGACTGCGATGGTATCCCTTTCGAACGAAAGTACCAGCGAATCCGCTCGGGGCCACAATCAAGACAACGTCGATGCCTCCTCGTCCATTGTGGCGACCGACCGGCGGTCTATCGCCTCGCGCCCGACCGCCGGGACCCCCGCTACCGGCGTGAACGGTGCCGGCGGCCGGTACCCACGCCCGCCCCGAGCCCTTCCCATCGGGATCGGGCACGCCCTAGTCCTCGCGCCAGGTGAACGCCCGCACTGCCACGATTGAAAAGGCTACCGCGAGAACGAGCACGATGAGCGTGTCGTTCAGGGCCAGCGAGGGGTTGTCGAACACCATGGACGCGTTGAGCCCTTCGATGACGTAGTAGAGCGGCAGGGCCCGGGCGATCGGCACGAGCCAGGACGGGAAGAGCGAGACGGGAAAGAAGGTCCCCGAGAGGAACATCATCGGGAAAGTGATGATGTTCCCGATCACGCCGGCGCTCTCGGGCGTGTTCGACACCGTGCCCGCCAGGAGCCCGATGGCGACGAAGAGCATCGGCCCGAACACCAGGATCGGCAGCGTCATCCACGTCAGGGTCACGTGGGCGCCGAAGACCGCCGCCCCGATCCCGAGCAGCAGCAGGGCCGAGGTGATCGCGAGCAGGACGTACCAGAGGAGCGTGGCCGTCAGCCACTCGCCCCGGGTGAGCGGCGTGAGCGAGAGCTGGCGGAACAGCTTGTCGCGCTTCCAGGTCGAGCTGATGTTCACCATCGAGAACATCGGTGCCACGAGCACCGAGAAGCCGATGAGCCCGGGTACGAGGTAGTCGATGTACGTGTAGAGGACGCTCCCGACATTGAGCTGGATCGTGGAGACGACCACGCTGCCCCCGGCCAGGCGGAGGTTGAGGCCGTTCACCACCCCCTGGACCGCCCCCTGGACCACCCCGGCCGCCGACCCGGCGGAGGGGTTCGTGTAGACGAGGACCGAGACCGGGGTGTGGTTCGCGAGGGCGGCGCCGAAGCCGGCCGGAATGACGAGGCCGGCGGTCAGGCTGTGGTGCGAGATGTACGCGGAGAGATTCCCGACCGACGGGGAGACGAGCGTGATCGAGACCGCCCCGGTCGCATTGAGCGCGGCGAGGAACTGCTGGCTCGCCGCCGAGCCCCCATCGAGATTCTGGACCGTGAGAGGGACCGCGCTGACCCCCGAGTTCGAGAAGACCGCCCCGAAGATCAGGATCAGGATGATCGGGAAGATGAGGGACATGAACAGGCCGAGCGGATTGCGAAGGTATCCCTTCGCGAAGGCGGGGAAGTACGCCGCGACGCGCGGGAGGTTCATCGGTTCGCCTCCCGTTCGTCGAGCGCGCGCATCGACCCCTCTTCGAGCCGGCCGACCAGGTGGATGAAGACGTCCTCGAGGGTGTCGCTCCGCGTCGAGAACCCTTCCCAGCGAAGTCCGCTCCCGGCGACCGCGTTCACGACCGCGAGCGCGTCGGCCTTGGACCGGAGCTCGACCTCGGCGCCGCCGTTCGTGGCCGTGGCCCGGAACCCGCGCTCCGTGAGGTGCGTGACGAGCGCGGGGTCACCCGTGATGCGCAGGCGGGCCGGGCGGCCGAACCGGCCGATGATCTCGTCCGGGGCGCCGGTGGCGATGATCTTTCCGAGGTTGATGATCGCAATGCGGTCGGAGAGCTGCTGCGCCTCATCGAGGTAGTGGGTCGTGAGGAATACCGTGCGCCCCTCGGACCGGAGGCGGCGGATGACCTCCCAGATCGACCGCCGGGCGCGCGGGTCGAGCCCCGTGGTCGGCTCGTCGAGGAAGCAGAGCTCGGGATCGTTCACCAGCGCGAGCGCGACCCCGACCTTCTGCCGCTGCCCCCCCGACAGCGTGTCGTAGTGGTCGTTGGCCTTATCGCTCAGCTCGACCTCCGCGAGCAGCGCTTCCGGGTCAACGCGGACCGCGAACAGCCGAGCGTAGAGCTGGATCGCCTCGCGCGGGGAGAGCTTCGGGAAGAACTGGAAGTCCTGGGGGATCACGCCGATGCGCCGCTTCAGCCGACCGGCCTCCGTCCACGGGTCGCGCCCGAGGACCCGAACCTCGCCGGCCGTGCGGCGGCGCAACCCTTCCAGGATCTCGACCGTGGTGGTCTTCCCCGCGCCGTTCGGGCCGAGGAACGCGAAGACCTCGCCCGAGTTCACCGTGAAGTCGACCCCGTCGACCGCGTGGAGATCCCCATAGGCCTTCACCAGCTTTGAGACCGCGATGGTTTCCGGCACACGACACTCCGACTCGGTCCGCCCTGCGTCCGTCCGCGCCGCGGCTCCGAGCCCCGGAGGTTCAGCGTCCCCCCTCGAATACCTTGGCGGGCGCTCTCCGCGCTCGGTCGGGCGACCTACCTCTTCGGAGAGGTCAGGCCGACGGGGCCGAGGGGTGGCGAGCGAGGAACTGGTCGAGAATCCCGGCGACGCGACGATCGAGATCGTCGTAGGTATACGTCACGGGGACGATCGGCTGCGGGACCCGGACGAGCCGTCCGAGATCGACCGGGCTCCCATCCAGAACGATCTCGGCCTCCGAGCCGCGGATCGTCTCCTCGAGCTCGAGGACCTGGGTCGGGCTGTATCCCATCGCGGGGAGGATCCGGCGCAGGTGGGGGTAGTTCACGTACACGTCCGCGAGGCTCCCGACCGCGGAGCGCTGGGCGTCGACGATGACCGCCCCGTGCGCCTCGGCAACGAGCGTCGCCGCGCCGAACGTCATCCCGCCGTGCGTGAGCGTGGGACCGTCCTCCACGACGATGACCTTCCGGTTCCGCAGTCGCTCGGCGTCCGGGACCGCCAGCCCGAGACCCCCCCGCACGACGGTCGCACGCGGGTTGGCTCGGGCCGCGCTCTCCTCGATGTGCCGGACGTCCTCGGGCCGGGCGGAGTCGGTCTTGCTGACGACGATCACGTCCGCCTTGCGGAAGTTCGCCTCGCCCGGGTGATAGGAGAGCTCGTGCCCGGCCCGGTGAGGGTCGGCGACCACGAACTGCAGGTCCGGAGCGAAGAACGGGAGGTCGTTGTTCCCCCCGTCCCAGATCACGATGTCGGCCTCCTTCTCCGCGGCCCGAAGGATCGGTTCGTAGTCGACCCCGGCGAAGACGATCGCGCCGTCCCGGAGATGCGGCTCGTACTCCTCCCGTTCCTCGATGGTGCAGTGCGCCCGGTCGAGGTCGTCCATCGTCGCGAACCGTTGGACCGCTTGGGCGGCGAGGTCCCCGTACGGCATCGGGTGGCGGACGATCGCGACGCGCCGTCCCTGGCTGCGGAGGTAGCGGGAGATGTAGCGCGTGAGCGGGCTCTTACCGGCCCCGGTCCGGACGGCGCAGATGCTGACGACCGGCTTCGTCGAGCGGAGCTCGGTCCCGTGGGGGCCGGGCATGAGGAAGCTCGCGCCGGCGGCCAGTGCGATGGACGCCTTGTGCATCACCTCGAGATGCGGGAGGTCGGAGTAGGCCATCACCACGAGGTCGACCTTCTCTCGCCGGATGAGGTCGGGGAGCTCGGCCTCGGGCACGATCGGGATCCCTCGGGGATACCCCGGTCCGGCGAGGGAAGGGGGGTACGCCCGTCCCGCGATGTTCGGGATCTGGGCGGCGGTGAACGCCACCACCTCGAACGCATCGTTCCCCCGATACAGGAGGTTGAAGTCGTGAAAGTCGCGACCCGCGGCACCCAGGAGGACTACGCGCGTCCGCCGCATGGGACCGTTCTGGGTTGATCGGTCATAAAGACCTCGGGGGCGGGGCGCTTTCGGGCGGCGGTCGGAACCCTCTTAGGACCCAGGGGGCCCGACCCGGCCCCCGGCGCGGGGGCTGCCTTCCCGGCTGCGGACCGGGAACAGGAGCACCCGGCCCTCCTCCTGGGAGCCCATCTCGTCGACCTCCTTGAGGAGACGCACCGCCTCCTCGCCGTTCGGCGACAGGCGGTAGGCCTCCTGGGAGTGGAGGATCAGGCCGTCCTCCTGGAGAGTGCGAAGGTGGAAGGAGAGCTTGGGAGAGTCGTCGATCCCGGCGGCGCGCATCACTTCGGTGAACGAGGTGGGCCCTTCGGCGAGCCGACGCAGGATGTGGCGCCGGAGCGGGTTCGCGAGCGCGCCGAGCATCCCGTGCACGCGGGCCGCGGAGACCGCCGAGCGGATCTCGAGGACCGCCTGGTCGGGCAGGATCGACGGGTCGAACCCGATGGCGACCGGGCCTTTCCCCTCGATGCGTTCGAGGACCTGGCTCAGCGCCGCGGCGACCTCTTCGGACCGGTGGAGCGCGAACAGCCGCTCGATGTTGCCGATCACGACCGCGGGGTGGGAGTGGGACTCCACGAACCGGAGAATCGTCTCCTGAAGCCCGACCCCCGAATCGGTGAACGGCAGGTCGGTCGCTGTGACCCCGGGGACCGGCTTCTTCGGAGCAACCCCGATCAGGAGCACCTCCCGCTTCTCCTTCGCCCACCGCTCGGCGAGGTGCAGGGGATCGTGCTCGCGGCCGGCGCCGAGCGAGAACGCGCGTTCCTCCTGGATCAGCTCGACGATCCGCTGGACCGACTCCGCCCGGAACGGCTTGCGGAGGTAGTCGAACGCCCCGAGCTTCATCGCTTCGACGGCCGTCTCCACGGTCGCGTAGCCGGTGATCATCACGACGTAGATGCGGGGCCAGCGTTCGCGCATCTGGCGCAGGAGCTCGATCCCGCTCATCCGGGGCATCCGGACATCCGAGAAGACCGCATCGAACTCGGCGATGCCCAGCGCCTCGAGCGCCTTCGCGGCCGAGCTGACCGATTCGACCTGGTGCCCCCAGTCGGAAAGGAGCGTCGCGAGCTCCTCCCGAAAGACGAGGTCGTCGTCCACGACGAGGAGCCGCATGCCGTGACAGTCGATTTCGGTCAGATAACCTTCTCCCTCGCCCCGCCGGTTGGGCCGGGGGCGGGGAGGGTCAGCCGACGTGCCGCGGGGGACCCCCGGAGGGGGCGAGGGAGAGAGGGAGACGCACGTCGAACGTGCTCCCCTCGCCGACCGCCGAATCGACGTCGATGGTGCCGCCATGGGATTGGACGATCCCATGGCAAATCGCGAGGCCGAGCCCGGTGCCCTTCCCTTCGGGCTTGGTCGTGAAGAACGGCTCGAACAGGTGGGCCTGGACCTCAGGCCCCATGCCGGGACCGTTGTCGGAGACCGTGACGTGCGCGCCGTCCTCGTCCGCGAAGACCCGGAGGACGACCCGTCCGTGCCCGTCCAGCGCGTCGTAGGCGTTGTTGAGGAGGTTCACGACGACCTGGGTGATCTGCTCTCGGTCCCCGTGCACCACGACCGGTGTCTTCGCCGTCTCGATCTCCACCTCAACCGCGGAGGACTGCTTGCCCTTGAGGAAGCTCACCGAGTTCGTGACGACCTTTCCGAGATCGACCTCCCCGACCTTCGTCTCGGGACGGCGGGCGAAGTCGAGGAGCCCGCGGACGATGCGGGCCGCCGATTCCGACTGGCCGAGGAGCGAGTCGATGCGCTCCGAGGTCCACGGGTCCGGGTTCCGTCGTCGGATCGATTCCGCGATCAGCATGATGTTGGCGAGCGGCGTGTTGATCTCGTGGGCGACCCCCGCGGCGAGCTGGCCCAAGGAGAACATCCGTTCGGAGTGCATGGCCGCCCGCTCCCAGGCGCGACGCTCGGTGAGGTCGACCGCGACCCCGAGGAAGTGCGTCACCGCCCCATCCTCCCCGCGGATGGCGCTGATCGCGAGGAGGATCGGGTGCTCGGTTCCCTGGCGGTCCCGGTTGATGATCTCGCCCGACCAGGAACCGACCTTCGGGTCGAGGAGGGCGTCCCACATCCGGTTGTAGATCGCGCGGTCGGTCCGACCGCTCGCGACGAGGCTCGGTCGCCGACCGAGCACCTCCTCCCTCCGGAAGCCATAGACCCGCTCGAACGCCGGGTTCACATCGACGAGGTAGCCATCGCGGTCGGTGAGCTCCATGACGTTCGTGGAATGGAGGAACGCCTGGTAGAACAGCCGGGCGGCCTCGGGCGCGTTCTCAGCGAACCCCGTCCGGTCATGCACCACGAGGAGGACCGTGGTCTCGCGACCCCCCGCCTCCAGCTGGGGATGGAACTCCGCGTCGACGGTCCGACGGCGGTCCTGGCTCGCCGGCTCGAGGGGCACCCCGCGCAGCTCGACCTTGTGGGCCTCCTCGAGCGCCTGACGCCACCCCCGTTCGAAGAGCGGGGCGGTCCGACCGAGCAGCTCTCGGAGAGAGAGCCCCTTCGGCTCTTCCTTGAGCCCGAGCAGCTCGCGAAACATCGGGTTCGCCCGGGCCACGTGCCCGGTCGGGTCCAGGAGCACCGCGCCCGTCGAAGCCGCGTCGAAAGAGTCGGCGAACCAGTCGGACACGGCCCTCCTCCTCCCCAACCCAGAGGAGAGGAGCGAACCCACTTGAGGTTCCCGGGCCCCCCCGGGAGGGGGGTCGAAGGTCAACTCGGCTCGACGCCGGCCACAAAACCCCCCCTCCGTAGAGATTGTCAGAGATGGATGAACCAGTGATACTGGTAATGCGGGAGACGCCGAGCCTGGCGGACTCCCTACAGCTCCTGCTCGAGACGGTGGGATTCCGCGTCGTGGCCGAGGACCAGGTCGGCGGGGTCCTCGCCCGGCTCCGCCAGGCAGGGGATGCGCCGGTCCGGGCGGTCGTGATCGCGTGCAACCACCCCCGCTCCGAGCTCCTGCGGTACTTCCCTGAGGCGTTCCCGCAATCCGCCCGAGGACTTCCGGTGCTGGTGATCGGGGACCGCGCCGCCCACTCCCGTCACGGGTGGCCGTCGAACGTCCACTTCATCCGGCTGCCGCTCGAGGGCCGCCAGCTCCTCGAGGTCCTCGACCACCTCACGGCTCCGGCCGAGCTCCGACCGGTGGCCGCAGAGCCTACGCCGTCGAACGACGGGGGACGGGCCTAGTCCGCCTCTTCCCCGGCCGCCGCCGGCGTCGCGATAGGTCGGGGCCGGTAGAGCGAAGGCACGAGGGCGACCAGGCACAGGACGCCCGAGATCAGGAAGATCAGGTGGATCGCCGCGAGGAATCCCGCCGCGGCCGTGAACGGCTGCGCCGCGTTGGCGGTACCGAGGAAGATCTGGGTGATCGCCGACCGGGAGAGGACCGAGGTCATGATGATGAGCGTGAGCCCGAGGCTGATCGTCGCGCCCGTGTTGACGAACGTCGTGCCGATCCCCGACGCGACGCCGCGCTGCGTCGGCGGCACCGCGGTCATCATCGCGGCCCGGTTCGGCGAGGCGAACATCCCCATCCCCGCGCCGACGAGGATGAGCGGGGGGGCGAGGGCGAGGAACGACTCGTCCGACCCGATCGTGGCGAGCCAGAGGAATCCCGCGGCCGACGTCACGAGGCCGGCGAGCAGGAACGGTCGGGGTCCGTAGCGGTCGGAGAGCCAGCCGCTCACCGGGCCCAAGGTCGCGAGCGACGCCGAGACCGGGATGAGGAACACGCCGGCGGTGAACGGGTTGAGGTACCGGGGCGGTCCCTGTAGGTAAAAGACGAGGATGAACGTGAAGGCCCCGCGGGCGAGCGCGTTCAGCAGCATCGAGACCGCGCTCGTGGCGAACTGGCGGATGCGGAACAGCTTGAGGTCGAGCATCGGGGAACGCTCGTGGCTTTCGACCCACAGGAAGAGGCCGAGGAGCGCGAGGCCGACCACGACGGTCGCCGCGGCCGGGAGGTCGCCCAGCTGGCCGAGGGCCCCGAGCGTGATCCCGAGCAGGAGGAGCGTGAGGCCGAGCGCGAAGACGATGTTCCCTATCCAGTCGATGCGGGGCGCCTTTGTCGGCCGCTGGAGCTCGTGGAGGTCGTAGTACGCCCGTACGGTCGCAACGACCCCGATCGGAACGTTGACGAAGAAGATCCACCGCCAGCTCAGCTCCGAGGTGATGATGCCGCCGAGGATCAGCCCCGAGACCGCCCCGACGACGATCGAGACCTGGTTCACCCCGAGGGCCCGTCCGCGCTCGTTCGGTGGGAACGCGTCGGTGATGATCGCCGCGGAGTTCGAGAAGAGGAATCCGGCCCCGACCGCCTGCACGAGCCGGAACGCGACCAGCTCGATACCGGTGCCCGAGAAGCCGCACAGGAGGGAGCCGAACGTGAAGATCGCGAACCCGAGGATGTACAGACGGACCCGGCCGAAGAGGTCGGAGAGCCGGCCGAAGTTCAGGAGCACGACGGCCGTGAGGAGCGAGTAGCCGAGCAGGATCCACAATAGGGTCGTTGGGCTCGTGCCGGGAAGATCGCGTCCGATCGACGGGAGCGAGATGAGGACGATGTTGGTGTCGATCGCCGACATCAGGGTCGCGACGGTCGTGTTCGAGAGGACGCGCCACTTGTACTCCAGGCCCGTCACCCCCTCGTACGCTCGGAACGACCGAACCGATCGGTCATCGGCCCCCGCTTCCCCGAAGGGACCCGGTCCGGGTCCCGGACCGGCGGCATGGTCAGGGGCTCGTCCTCGCGCTCCGTACTGCCGCCTAGCCGAGGGGGGTCTGGCTCGACTGATAGCTCGCGATCTCGCGCGAGAGCTTGTCGACGTACTCCCGGAACCGGGCGAGCACGTTCCGCGCGGTGATGATCCCGACCACTTGGTCGCCCGACCGGACGACCATTCGGCGGATGCCCCGGCTGGCCATGGAGCTCACGACCTCGTCGGTCGGAGTGTCGGGCGCGCAGGCGTGGACGGTCGGGGAGGCGAGGTCCTTCATCTTCATGGTCACCGGGTCGATGCCCTGAGCGACCACCTTCGAAAGGAAGTCCCACTCGGTGACGATCCCGACCACGTGCCCCGCGCTCCCCTGCGTCACCACGGCGTAGCCCTTGTGCCGGTCCACCATCGTCTTCGCCCCGGTGAACGCATCGGTATCTTCGTCGAGCGACAGGAAGGACGTGTCCATGAGGTCCTTCGCCAGCAGCACCATGGACCGCCCCAGTGAGGCGGGGGTTAAGAATCTGAGGCGGACCCGCCCGAACTCCCGAACGGTCCCGAGCGAACAGGCCTTGTACGGCCCTCCGGTGGCCGGACGACGGAGACCCATGCGCCCCGGCGCGAAGTTCCGACGGACATGAGCGACTCTCGGGCTGGCGCCGACGCTCTCGATCTCGATCTCGTGGACGGGTTCCGCTTCACCTGCCGACCGGATTGCGGTCTCTGCTGCTACGCCGAACCCCGCGTAGAGCCCGACGAGGCGACCCGACTGCTCCAGATCGCGCCGGCGACCTCGTTCCGTCGCCACGGCCGAGACCGGTTCCTGTCCTCCCGTCCCGAGGGCGGGGCCTGCCAGTTCCTGGTCGACGGACGCTGCGGGGTGCACGCCGCGCGACCCCACCCGTGCCGGGAGTACCCCGTGACGGCCCACGTCGGCCCACGGCTTCAGGCGACCGTGATCCTCTCCTGTCCCGGGATCGACCTCGCTCCGCTGCGGTCGGGCGGCGTGGCAGGGGCTCTTCGCTCCACGGGGGGCCTCGCGGCGGAGGTGGCCTCGCTCGTCGAGCGGGTCGATGCGGGGACCACGGCGCGGCAGGCCGCCGCCGTACGCCGGGGACGCAAGGTCGAGCGACGGCTCACGGAAGAGGGTCGTTGGATCGACGACGACACCGTCCGCGCGGAGCTCGGGGCGGCGATGCCGCTCCCCGGCGCCGACCTCTTCCCCCCTCCGGAGCCCCCCGCCCGGGACGAGGGCCTTGAGCGTCTCCCCTTCTTCTTCGACCAGCGGCCGGGTCCGGTCGCGCTCGCCCGGGCGCTCGGGGGCTGGGAGCTCCTGGAGCTCGCCCCCGAGGGCGGGGCGCGGAGCCTCGGGGTCCTCGTCCCGCCGGAGCGGCCTCCGAGACTCGACGCCTCGGCGCGGCGACTCCTTGAGGGGTACCTTCGCTACGTGCTCGCGCGGGACGCCTTCCTCGCGTCCGTTCACCTCGAGATGCTGGAGGGCCGTGACGGATCGGTCCGCGACTGGGTCGAGTCGGCGCTCCTCGAGCTCGGTGCGGAGGTGCTGGGCCGGGCGAGCGTGCGGGCGAAGCTCGCGGGCCGGGACGCACGCGAGCTCACCGAGGGGGACATCGAGCGGGGCATCCGGGCGACCGACCAGGATTGGCTCGACCGACCGACGTGGGGCGACCGGCTCTAGCCGGTCGACGGGAACCGCTGGCCGAGCTCCTCTTCGAGCTGTTCGACGAGCGCGTCCTCGTGGTCCGGCCCCCACGCGGAGGGAACGGGCGCGGAACCGTAGCCCCACCGAGCGGGAGCCGGTTCACCGACGAGCTGCGTGAACTCCTCGCGCCACGCCGCGGGCAGCTCGGTCGTCTCGGCGGGCACGGGTTCGCCCGCGAGGATGAGCCCCGTGCGTGCGAGGACCCGGCTGACGTTCTCGGGCCGGTAGCCCCCTCCGCCCGTGACGAGGAGGTGGGAGTGGGCGACCTCGCGCGCGAGCTCGACCACGGCCCGATCGACCGCCGCGTAGGCCCCGGGGGTGTACTGGAGCTGCGCGAGCGAATCCCCGACGTGCCCGTCGACGCCGTGCTGCAGGATGATCACGTCGGGGCGGAACGACCGGAGCATCGACGGCACGACCCGGTGGAAGAGCGAAAGGAGGGCGCGGTCTCCGGCGCCCGGCGGCAACGGGAGGTTTACCTTGAGCCCCGCGCCGTCCCCGCGACCGGTCTCGGGAGGGAACCCGGTGCCGGGGAACAGCGTGCGGCCGTCCTGGTGGAAGTCGATGTCGAGGACCCGCCCCGAGTCGTAGAAGCCGTACATCACTCCGTCCCCATGATGGGCGTCGATGTCCAGGTACGCGACCCGGCGACCCTCTCGCACCGCCCGCCCGATCGCGACGGCGACGTCGTTGAAGATGCAGAAGCCGCTCGCCCGGTCCGGGTGGGCGTGGTGGAGCCCCCCCGCCGGGTGGAACGCGGGCCGACCTTCTTCGAGCGTCAGCGAGAGGCCCCGGTCCGCGCCCGCCACGATCCGTGCCGCCGCCGGGTAACAGCCGGGGTAGCCCGGGGTATCCCCGGCGTCGAGGAGCGTCGGCTCATCGAACGCACTCGCGGATTCCACGAAGTGCAGGTACTCACGGCGATGGAACAGTTCGAGCAGCGAGCGAGAAGCCGGTTCGATCTCCGCGTGCCGCCGGACGTTCGCCGTCCCCGGGGGTACGATCTGGTCGAAGAGCCGAACCGCGAGCGCCCGGCTCTGTTCGGTGAACGGGTGGTCGGGTCCGAGATTGTACTCTCGAAACCGCTCGTCCCAGACGAGCGACATCCCGCCCGGCGTCACGAGGAGGACCCCCGGGACCGAGGGCCGGCCCCCGCCCGATCGGACCGCCGGAACGGAGCACGCCCGGAACGGAAGGGCATCAGGTCCGGGCAAGGCCCGCGCTTCGGAATAAGGCGTCGCCCGGCGCCGCCGCGAGCGCCAGACTTATGAGGGGTCCCGGGTCGCGCGGGACGGGATCGCGATGGGGATCGAGGACGAGGTCGGCGGCAACGCCGTCAAGGTCTACAAGTCGATGAAAGAGATGGGGATGCTCTCGGAAGAGAAGATGGGGACCGCCGAGCGGGTCACCCAGTCGACCCGGCTCCCCAAGACGATGGTCATGAATGCGCTCCAGGAGCTCCAGAACAAGGGTTGGGCCCGGCGCAAGGTCCGGGAAAAGGCCGCGGGCTATTACCTCGTGAAGTAGGGCGCGGGGCGTCCCGCGTCAGCCTTTCGGCGCCTCGGCCGGTCGGCCCCAGATCCGCTCGATGAGCCGGCTGGTGGAGCGCAGGGTCACTTCGGTGACCGAGCTCACGCGGGCGACCTGGGCCCGGGAACGGTGCTCGCCGTTCTCCTCCGCCGCGATGTAGATGAGCGCCGCCACGAGGCCGTGCGGACTCAGGCCGGAGAGCTCGGGATCCTCGCGCGCCTTGTCGAGCATCGACTCGACCGTGGATCGGACCTGGGGAGAGAGCGCGAGCTCCTGGGCGTACCGGGTGAGGAACGCGCGGGTGCCCACGCCAGGGACCGAGAGGCCGCTGCCGCGCTGCACGACCTTGAACGTACGGCCCACCTCCGAGCGCTTCGCCCCGACCGCCTGGGCGACCTCGCCGAGGGTCCGGGGGATCGAGTATCGACGGCAGGCGGCGTAAAGGCAGGCGCCCACGCTCGCGGGCAGGCTCCGCCCCCGGAAGAGACCGCGGATCTTCGCCTCCCGGTAGACGCGCTCCGCCTCCCCGAGCACGACCGCCGGTAGCCCGAGCGTCACGCCCACCGACTGGATCTCGTTGCGGGCCGGGGTCCGGTCGAGCGGGCCATCGACGACCCGAGAGGTCTGCCGCACCATCACCCGCTTCAGGTGCTGGAACTCGTACCGACGGTGCCAGTCGAGGCGGCGACCCTGACCGTCGCGGGTGATCGAGAGGGTGGAGCCGAGCGTCCGCTTGGTCGACCCGGGTCGAGCGAACGGCCCGATCCCCCGCCCGCTCCCCTCGGACCCGGGGGACTCGGTGGGAGGCGGTGGGGTCGCGAGGATCTCCGACTCATCGAAGACGAGTCCGCACTCCGCGCAGTGGGTCTCCGCCCGAACGGGGTCCACGATGCGGTGGGTGCTGTGGCACATCGGACAGCCCGCAGGGACCTCCGGTCCGGCGGGCTTCTCTTCCCCGCGGTCTGTCACGGCGTCGCACGCAGCCCCGACCAGTATATACCGTCGCCGGCCGGACCTCTCGGGCCGTCCGGTACGGCGAGCCCGCGCGAGAGGGGCGTCCTTCGGGAGGCCGCCGCGAACCCAAGACGGGATCACTGCCCCCAGAACGGGTGGCTCGTGCGGTGGAGACGGATGATCTCCTCGAGGATCTCGACCTCGCGGGGACTCAGGGTATCGCGCTGGAGCGCGCGCACGACCGACTCGGGAAGGTCGACCATCAGGACGTCGCCTTCCTTGAGATTACGGCCGATGACGGCCCCGTCGATCGAGGCGGCGAGCTCTCGGCCCTCGGCCGCCTCGGAGACCGACGATCCTTCCTCCTGGAGCGACTTGAGGACCCCGACCTCGGCGCCGTTCGCGTGGATCAGACGGACCCCAGGACGGATCGTGCCGCCGAGGACCTTCACGCCGACGATCGCGGGTTTCGAGATCCGGAACACATAGCCGGACAGCACCTCGATCTTCGCCGGATGGACGAGCTGGAGCCGCGTCTGCGCCCGTAGCTGACGCTCCCGCTCGGCCCGCCAGGCGAGGTACTCCTCGATCGCCCGGTACATCACCTCGGCGCGGAAGATGCGAACCGGACCGGCGTCCCCTTCGGGCTGCGCTTCGGGGAGGACCTCGACGTTGAAGGCGAGGACCGCGCGGTGCGTCGCGTCCTTGACGTTGGCGATCCGCAGGATCGTCGCGCGGCTCACCGGCCCGACGCCCGCCTCGTGGACCGGGATCCCCTTGTCCCGGCACTCGAACGCGAGCGCCTCGAGCCCGCCCAAGGTGTCGGCGTAGATCGCGACCCCGGAGAGCGCGACCTCCGCGACGGGCTGGCTCTCGCGCGCGAGCTCGGCCCGGACGGTCGCCTTCTCCTCCGCCGTCCGCACCACGCGCAGGAGGCCACCGGGCATCGCATCCTCGATCCCGGGGGCGGCGAGATAGATCCCGGCCGCGGCCTCGACCTCGTCGAACGGGTCGAGCCGGAAATGCTTGATCTTTCCTCCCTTGAGGAGGATCGGCCGGTAGATCCCGCGGACGTGGGTCTCGAACGGCTCGGCCCGGCCGGTCACCACGATCTCGTCACCGACCTTGAGCCGACCCCGGTAGACGATGACGTTCCCGACAGGCCCCACGCCCTTCTGGTCGCTTCGCTCGAGGATCGTCGCCTCGCCCCCGTCGGTGGAGAGCTCGAGCTCCTCCTTCAGGAACCGCTGGGAGAGTCCGACGAGGAGCGCGATGAGCTCCGGCACTCCGACCCCCGTCTTCGCCGAGACCGGGACGATGCCGACGTTGTGGGTGAAGTCACTGACCCGGTCGTACCGGTCGGCGCTGAAGCCGAGCTGCACGACCTCCTCGGCGAGGGCGTAGACCCGATCGTCGAGCGATCGCTGGAACTCGGCCCCGCCCTTCGCGATGTGGTCCGCGAGGCGGACCGGCCCGGTCGGCTTTCGGGCGCCGGGCAAGAGGTCGATCTTGGTGAGCGCGATCGCGAACGGCGTCTTCTCGTGTCGGAGGATCTGGATCGATTCCCGGGTCTGCGGCATCATGCCCTCGCGGGCGTCGACGACGAGCACCGCGATGTCCGCGAGCGCGCCGCCGCGCCGGCGCAGGGTCTCGAAGGAGCGGTGCCCAGGAGTGTCGACGAACAGGAGGCCCGGCACCACCAACTGATCCGTCCGGAGGATCCCGCCGCAGAGCTGGCGGACGGTCGACCCGGGGACCTCGACCGCGCCGATGTGCTGGGTGATCCCTCCGGGCTCGTGCTCGGCCTTTACGCTGCCCGCGATGCGATCGAGCAGCGTCGTCTTGCCGTGATCGACGTGCCCCAGGAGGGAGACGATCGGCTCGCGCAGCCCCGCCACGCGACCGGCGACCGTCCCGGGGCCATTAGGTTTTACGCGGCGGCCGGGCCGCGGCTCTATCTCGCGACGTCCCCGAGCGCCCCGCGAAGCTCCTGGGCCGCGGACTCGGGGGCGACGGGGTTCACCGGGATCCCGCTCCCGAGCTCGAAGCCGTCCGGACGGATGAGGCGAGGAAGTAGGTCGAGATGCCAGTGGTATTCCGTCGGGAGGCGGTCGACCGGCGCGAACGACCGTAGGACGAGGTTGTAGGAGGCCATCGGCCGCACCTTCTCCAAGGCCCGAAGGACGGCTGGCAGGAGGGTCGAGAGACCATCGAGCTCGGCGTCGGTCGCCTCGGCCAGCGAGCCCGCGTGATGGCGGGGGACGATCCGCACCTCGAACGGATACTCGGACGCGAACGGACAGTAGGCCGTGAACGTCGGCGTCTCTAGGACGAGGCGCTCCTGGGCGGCCCGCTCGGTGGCCACGACCGACTCGAGGGCGCAGGGGACCGACCGCGCCGCGGCGTAGCGGCGCGCTCCGGAGAGCTCCTCCGCGAGCGAGAGCGGTACCGAGGGGAGGGCGACGAGCTGGAGGTGGGGGTGAAAGAGCGTCCCGCCGGATTCGTCTCCGGAGTTCTCGAAGGTGATGACCGAGGCGATCTCGGGCAGCTCGGAGAGGGCCCGCACGCGGTCCCGGGCCATCGCGAGGATGGCGCCGGCCGTTTCGGGAGGGAACTCGCTGAAGCGGCTCCCGTGCTCCGGAGTTTCGATGACGACCTCGTGCACGCCGTATCCGGGGCGACGGTCGACCTCCTCCGATCGAGGCGAACGTCCGTCCGGCCGCGCGCTCGCCGCGAGGCTCGGGAACTTGTTGGGGACGGTGCGGACCGTCCAGCCCGGCCCGTTCGCAGCCGAGCCCGGCGATCGGAGCGCCGCGACCTCGGGAGGGGTCCAGGACTCGTGGCCCGGACAGAACGGGCAGTCTTCGGGAGCGGACGGGGCGACCCGCTTCAGGTACTCGTTCGGGCGGGCCGCCCGGCTCTCGGCGACGATCGCCCACCGACCGGTGATCGGGTCTCTTCGGTACTCCGACACCGCTCTCGTTCCGGAATGGAGGAGGTCCTAAAGAATCACCGGCCCGAGCCGGTAGCGAGGAGGTCGGAGAGCCGACCGGTGGCGAGCGGAACGAGGAGCTCCTCCGGCTCGAGTCCCCCGTGGGCCCCCGTCCGTAGGTAGGCCCGTGCCGCGACCCCGGGGACGCGGTACGTCAGGCTCGCCGGGCTCGGCAGGAGAACGAGGAGGTCCCCAAGTCGGGTCAAGAGCTCGGGGTGGTACGGAGGCGGGCCGAAGAGCCCGCGTTCGACGGCCGCGCGGGTCGAGAGCAGGTGGGCGCCCGGCGGCAGGCGGGCCTGGAGCGCCGCGCGGAGCGAGTCGAGCTCGCCGGGCCGCGCGGCAAAGAAGCCCGCGCGGCGGTCCCCGCCGGGGGGATGCCATAGATGGGGAAGGATCGACGGCTCGCGGTCGATGGAGATCTCCTGGGCGCGGTCGACCGAGACTTGACCATGGTCACTCGTGATCAGGACCGTCGTGTCGCGCGCCCGCTCGGGCGGGATCCGATCGGCGGCCGCGGCGAGGATCCGCGCGATGAGCCCGGCCTCGAACGAGGCGAGCTCGGGCCGGGGTCCCCGCAGATGTTCGACGGTATCGAGCTCGTCCCAGTAGGCGAGGATGAGCGGCGGCGGCGTCGGGCGTCGGAGGACCTCGGCGAGGCGGTGAGCCAGATCGCCCGCGGTGCTGAACCCCACGAACTCGGCGCCCTCGTAGAGGATGCGGGTGAAGCCGGTCCCCTCGAAGCGATCGCGGGAGACGGCGACCCCCGGGAGCCCCCGGCGGAAGATGTTCGGGGCGCCCGAGACCGACTCCGTCCGCCATTCGGGCCCGGTGAGCGTCTCGGGGGCCGCGACGCCGATCGGGGACATTCGGAGGACCTCCGTGACCGCGCCGTAGGCCGGTAGATAGACCCGGTGCCCCACGATCCCGTGGCGGCTCGGCGGCTGGCCGGCGGAGAGGCTGGTGAGGGCCACGGTGGTGGTCGTCGGAAAGACGCTCGAGATGGGCCGGAGCCGGTCGGACCACTCCGCTGGGAATCCCCCGGCCACGAACCCCTCCGAGCGGTCCGACGGGTACCATCCGAGGCCGTCGACCAGGAACAGAACGATCGGACCTTCGGCCCGTCGACCGTCGAACGGGTCGAGCCCCGGTGCGAGCGGCGGCAAGGGCGCGGGCGCCCCCGTCAGCTCGTGGCCGAGCGCCCGTACGATCGAGCTCGTCACGTTCGGGAGCGACCGGCCGTCGTACGCCGGGATCGGCACGCCCAGCACCGGATCGGGGCGCAGCAACGCTTCGGCCGCCCGGTCCGCCGCATCGCGTCCCATCGATCCCGTCCCCGACCGCGCTTCGGCGCGGACCGCTCCGCACCCCGACGACCCTACTTAACGACCCGACCCGGCCCGGCGCTGGACGCCTCCGCCCCGAAGACATCGAGGGACGCCTGACGCTGCGTGCGCTCCACGAGGCGTTCGGTCCGGACCGAGAGCGTACGCACGCGGCGCCTCCGCCCTCCCTGTTCCGCCTCCCACAGCTCTCGGGCGAGCCGAAGCGCCTGCTCGACCAGCGAGGCGGAGCCCCCCTGCGTCGCCGGAAGGCTGCGGATCCGCTGGCTGCGCGTGAAGTCAGCCCAGCGGTAGGCGACACCGACGGCCCCGTACCGCAATGCTTCCCGATCGAGCCCGTGCGCGAGCTCCTCGGCCAGGGCGCGCACGGCCGGCTCGAGCGCGTCCCATCGATCGACGTCGACCGCGAACGTACGGTCGGTCGACCTCGACCTCGGACCGGCCGTGCTCTCCACCTCGGGTCGGGGCTCGCCGCGGGCGAGCGCAATCAGCTCGTCGCCGAACGTCCCGAACCGCCGGCGGAGGTCGGACGCGTGCGCCTTGGCGAGGTCCCCGATCCGCTCGAACCCGTGCCGGCGGAGGAGCTCCTCGGTCTTCGGTCCGACGCCGGGGATGGCGCGCACGGGGAGCGGGGCGACGAACGCCGCGGCCTCCTCGGGCGGTACGACGACGATCCCCGCGGGCTTCGCGCGATCGGTCGCGATCTTGGCGATCGGCCGGCTCGTCGCGACCCCGATCGAGGCGGGCAGGGCGAGCTGCTCGCGGAGCTCCTTCTGCACGGTCTCGGCGAGCGTCCGTGCCGCGGCGGCGGACGGGAGGTCAAGGACGAGCGCCGCCTCGTCGATGCTGAACGGAACGACCGAGCTCGCGTGGCGACGGAGAAGCGTCCGGACCTCTTCGCTCGCCCGCTCGTACTTCGCGAAGTCGGGCGGGATCCAGACCGCGTCGGGGCAGAGCCGGACCGCCTGAGCCGCGGGCTGCGCGCTGTGGACCCCGAAGGCCCGAGCCTCGTAGCTCGCGGAGAGGACGACGCCGCGGGAGGGGCCGTCCGAGGGGGGCGGGCCGACGATCACCGGCTTCCCGACGAGATCGGGTCGGTCGCGGAGCTCGCACGAGACGTAGAACGCGTCGAGGTCGACGTACACGATCCACCGGAGCGGGGGCGCCGGGGAGGGAGGGATACCCGGGAGCGGTTCTGGGCCGCGACGCCGCGGACCGGGCGCCCCCGATGCCTGCGTCACGACCCCGGGAAAGGCGGCCCGCGTACAAATCGGTGGAGGGGGAGGGGACGGAACGGTAGACGAACGACTTCCCGAAGCGCCCGCTACGGGCTGCCGAAGTCGACCGCCTTCGCGTCGACCGAGAGACCGCTCGGTCCGATCGCGTACGGCTGGACGGTCCGGACATGGCTCGTTCGCCGCATCTTCAGGATGCGGAGCGCGAGCCCGACCCGATGGCCGTCGGCGCCGGTGCGGTACTCGAGCAGGACCACTCCGTCGGCCACGTACTCCGACAGGCCGTCGCGGCTGACGCCCGGGTGGACCGGATCCGCCTCCGCGGTCAGCACCGTGGTCGCGCCGGCGTCCCGGCAGGCCGCGGCGAGGGCGAAGAGCGTCGCCCGGCGCCCGGGCTCGTCGTCGCTCAGCATGTTGAGCAACGAGACCGAATCGACCACGATCCGCTGCGCCTTCAGCGCCTGGAGCTCGCGGCCAAGCTCTCCCTGGATGCGGTGGAGGCTCTGGCGGGTCTCCTTCGGGTCGACCCGGAGGATCTTCAGCGAGCCGTCCTTCACCGCCGCGTCGACCGGCCAGTGGAACTGCCGTGCGCTCTCGAGCAGCGGACCGACGTCCTCCTCCAGCGAGAGGAAGACCCCCCGCTCGCCCCGGGCCGCGCCGGCGACCAGGAACTGGAGCCCGAAACAGGTCTTGCCCGTCCCCGGGAGACCCGTCACCAGAACGACGTGGCCGGCGGGGAACCCCCCGCCGAGCATCTCGTCGAGCCCGGCGATACCGGTGGGGACGCGGCTGCGGACGCCTTCAGACTCGTTCATACTGCGTGGTCACCAATCCGTTCAGTGCGTTGACCCGGATCACGAACCGCCCCTGGTACTCCGCCGGGAGGTGGGAGAGGACGGGCATCGACTTCTCGATCAGCATCGTCCGCTGGCGATGGGAGCGGTTCGGGCTGGATTGCCAGGCGAAGTGGAGGACGACGTCGACCGAATCGATGACCGCCTGCTCGATCGGGGCCGGCGCGACGCCCTCGGAAAGCAGGAGGTAGACGATCCCGTTCCACTCCTTGGCGCGCCGGCGCAGCCCCTTCAGCAGGGTGAGCAGGTCGCCCGCCTCGATCCCTTGACGGACCAGTAGGTCGGTGAGCGAATCGACGATCACGAGGTTCTTCGGGCCCGCCGCTTCCGCCGCCTCCGCGAGGGCCCGGACCGGGTCGCCGTCGGCGTGGCTGGACGCGGGCGATCCCGCGAGCAGGGGGCTACGGACCGACGCCCAGTCGGTCGGCACGACCGTGTCCGCGAAGTACGTGGGGGATAGGTCCTGGAACGCGAGGTGGCGCCGCAGGGTGTCGGGATAGATCCCGGCGAACGCCGCCCGGAGCTCGTTCATCACCTGGTCCTCCGATCGGCTCGTGCTGAGGTAGGAGACCGATTCCGGGAAGAGGAACGGTCCCTTCGCGTTCCCGAGGAAGAACCGGCGCGCCCCGGGTTCGTCGAACCGGAGCATGAGATGCGCGGCCGAGGTCAGCGCGAACTCCTGGTGGCCCGAGCCGGCCTCCCCGAAGAGGAGGACGACCGACCCGACCGGGAACCCGCCCGTCAAGTAATCGAAATCCGGGACGCCGCTCGGTACCCGGGGCGGAGGGTCGGCCGGGGCCGGTGCCCGCGGCGTTCCCGCAGATTGCGTCGGGTAGAGGTACGGCCGCGGGGAGTCGGTCACCATCGGTGGAACTCGGTCTCACCGTTCCACGCGGTCCTCAGGTATTAGAGAATTCGTCTCCACCGGTGAGCCGAAATGGCTCGACCCTGCTTCCCGCGGCGCCCGGCTTGAGGAACTCGCGCAGGAGCACCGTCGCATAGGCGCCCTTCGGCAGGCCGAACCGGAACCAGAGCCCGTCGCCGTCCGGCGCGAGGTCGATCGGCGGGAGCGGGAGCAGGATCGGGCGCCAGCCTCCGCGGCTCGCGACCTCGGGCGCGGCGGGGAGGCGGAACATGTCGGGCGTGACCCCTTCCTCGGCGAGGACTCCGGCGAGAAGCTCGCCCACGGGCCCGCCGCCCGGTGGTGTCTCAAACCCGACAAGCGGGCCCGCGACGAGCGCCCGGCCTCGGGCGACCAGGTCCCGACACTCGGGAAGATTGTCCTCCGCGACCGGCACCGCATCCTGGCTCCGCACGGTGCCGTCCCGGCCGACGCGGAGGATCCTGTCCCCCGCGCTCGGGGCGGAGAGGGGGAGGCCGGCCCGATGCCGGCGGCTCACCCACCGATTGAACAGGAGCGCCTGGAACGCATGGACGAAGAGGAGCCGCAGGTCGCGGGAGAGGGCCCGCAGGGCGCGATCGGGGCCCGGACCCTTCGCGAGCCGCTCGAGCAGCGCGCGTTCGAACCGGTACTCGGGCGGGAACTCCGCAAGCGCGCGGACTGGGTCCCGGTGGGTCGCATACGCCGCCCTCGCTGCGTCTCCCGCGCCGGGGGTCCCGCCGACCGGCCGGGCCGTGAGGTAGGCATCGACGGCGCCGGCGAGGTCGCCCTGGACCAAGCACCGGCCCACCACATGCGTGATCGGTCGGACCTCCCCGAACCGCTGGAGTCCGAAGAAGTTCGGGAAACCGCCGGCCGCGCGGAGCTCTTCTGCGGCGCGCTGGAATATCGACCGGGCCTCCTCGGACGGGACCGCGAGCTCGCTCACCCGGATCTCGAACGCGTTCCCGTAGTGATGCCCGAGGACGAGGCCGTCGCGCGCCCGGTAGGCTTCCAAGACCTCGACGCGCGGAAGCCCGAGGTCGCCCGAGGGAAGGGGACCGCGGTAGGAGAGGAGCCGGTCCGTCTCGGCCCGACGGTCCTTCGTGCCGGACCACTGGATCGCGTGGGGACCGAGGCCGAGGCGACGGGCGATCGCCCCGCCGAGCTCGTGCTGTTCCCAGTCTCGGCTGGCAATGCGCAGGACCGCGAACGCCCCCTCGGGGTCGGGTAGCGGATAGCTCGAGATCTCGCTCACCCGGAACTCTTCCGCGCGGGCCTTGAGGCGCCCGGGGACGGGCGGCGTCCGGGACAGGTAGAACTCGAGGCCGAGGGCGCGCTCGCCGTCGGGAGGGCGGGGAGGCTCGCCGGACACGTCGCCGGGAGCCGGACCGTCATTATTACCTGTTGGCCGGATACGCCCGAGAGCCCGATGATCCAAGCGACCGCGCGGGTTCTCAAGAACGTCATCGAGATCCGGGTCGGGTCGGAGACCTGGATCGGCCGGCCGAAGGAGGCGATGGAAGCCGGCCTCGGCCGCCGCATCGCCGCGTTGTTCTCGACCGACTACGTGGTCCTGCGGCCCGAGGCGCCCGAGGAGACCTACGCGACCGTCTCGTACCGGGCGAAGAGCGACGAGATCCGGATCCAGGTCGGCGAGGAGCACTGGCGCACGCACTCGACGACCTTCGGGCCGATGACGATCGCCTACGGCAGCGTCACCTACACGATCAACGAGCGGCTGACCGGCCGGTTCGCGATCCTGAAGGGCGCGGAGCCGGTCGCGGTCGGCCAGCTCGGGTTCCGATCCTGCCAGATCCGGGACTACCCCGCCGACCTCGAGGTGTTCCTCGCGAACCTTTCGCTCGGCTACGTGATCCGGACGCTCACCTGGGAGATGTTCGCCTGAGCGGCCGGGCCCGCCTCCGCGCCTAGCGTCGGTGCCCGATCGGGACGGACGGCGGAGGCAGCGTGGCCCGTGTGCTCCGGATCGAGGGCCGGAGGGCGTGCGAGCCCCGGTACCGGTGCGCCGCGTGATGGGGGAGCGTGAACATGTGGTAGGGGATCGGGAGCAGCACCGCCGCGCCCCCGATCACCGTGAGCGCCGCGATCGAGTACGCGAACTGGACCCCGTAGGTGGCGTAGAGCCAGCCGCCGAGCAGCGTGCCGAGGAGGCTACCGGCCCCGGCGAAGGCGTTGTAGAGACCGAGCGCCCGGCCCCGCGCCGAGCGGCCGACAAGTCGGACGAGGAAGAGGGTGCTGGCCGTGCTGATGAACGCCCAGGTGACGCCGAGGAGCGCGTTCAGGACCGTGAGCCACGCGAGGAGCGCGGGGCTCCCGAGGCCAAAGAGGACATAGATCGGACCCCACAGGAACAGGAGCATGAGGAGGACGCGGCCCCCCAGCGATTCGAGGAAGACCGACTTCGGAGAATGGCGTTCGACCGCCTTCCCCGAGTGGAAGAAGAGCGCGGTCGAGGCGGCCGACGAACCCAGATAGACGATGAAGACCCCGGCGTCGGTGAAGTGCGCGTTCTGCCAGAGGAAGACGGGGAAGGGACCGTAGAAGATGTCGAACCCGACGCTCATGAGGCCGAGCGCGGCGAGGAAGAGATACTCCCGGCCCGGTAGGCGGTCCGTGGTCGGCCGGGTGAGGTCGACGAGGCCGACGACCCGGGAGCGGACGTGGCGCAGCCGCTCGACGACCCCGCGGTGGAGGTGGACGAGGTCGGCGACCGTGCGACGGTCGACCCGTGCCGTCGTCGGCGGTTCCTCGATCCAGGCCCAGGCGATCCCCGCCGACACGAGCGCGAGGACCCCCGAGACGATCAGGAGCCCGGTCATCACCTGGATCGCCGGCTGGCTGTAGCCGATCACGAAGAGCCAGATGAAGCCGAGAGCGAGGCCGGCCGTCGTGCCGAGGCCCGAGATGAGACCGAACAGCCCGATGTCCTCGGGCCACCAGCGCTTGTGCCGTGTCTCGAGCAGGAGCATCGTGCCGATCGGAGCGCTCGCGGCCGAGGCGAGGCCCTCGACGACGTTGAGCCAGAAGTAGGTGAGCAGATTGTGCGAGAGCGCGATGAGGATGATGCTCGTGCCCGTGGCCAGGAACGAGCCGACGAGGAAGAACTTCCGGTGAGAGACCCGGTCGGAGAGGTTCCCCCACAGGATCGTGAACGGCACCTGGCTCATCGCGCTCGCGGCGATGATGATCGTGACCGCGAACGCGCTGGCCCCGAAGTGCTGGAGGGCGAGGAGCGGGATGAGCGGCATCGCGATCCCGTCGGAGATCGCGAGGGGCAAGTAGGAGAGAAACCAGAGGTCGCTCGAGGACGGGCGAACGGTGGTACGAGCCTTGATGTCGATCGCCATAGCCCACGCACCCCCGGAGGAGTACGAACTCTGGGATAGGGGGGATAAAGAATCGGTTCGTCTCGCAGCGCGTCGCGGCCCCAGCTCGGCCGGAAGCACGACGGCGTCGCACTATCGCGGCTAGTTCCTCTGGATCCCCAGCTCGGAAAGGAGCTCTCGGTGCTCCTCCTCCGAGATCCACTCGACGCGCAGGTAGTCGGCGAGGTAGTCGTTCGGGACGCCCATCAAGCGCGCCTCGTTGACCACGAACCGGTACGCTTCGACCTCGGTCCATCGATGCACGTAGCTCACGCCGGGGGGCCAGAGGTCGGCGCCGCCCTGCCGCTGGAGCACGTGGCAGAGCTCGTGGTAGATGTCGAGGAACAGCATCAGCCCCGAGCTCTCCCGCAGGTGCGACGCCCCGATGACGATGCAGTCGGCGTCCGGGGAGACGACCGGCCGCCACTCGCGTCGCGCGCCCTTCGGCAGCTCGAACGGCGCCACGTACATCCAGAGGTCCTGCGCCACGAGTTCGATCGACGTCGATCGGAACAGCCGCGTGCGACGCGCGGCGTCCGCCACGAGACGTCCCGCGGTCGGCAGGCGGTCGAGGGTCGGGAACGCCGCCAGGATCGGATGGCGTCCGAGCGGAAGGTCCCGGGCGACCGTGAACCCTTCCGGCTCGACCTCGCGGGGCGTCGGCACCGGCGCGGGTCGGCTCATCGAACGGTACCGAACGCACGGGAAGAATAAAGCCCCTCGACCGGCCGAGTGGCGCCTAGGTTTTGCCTCCCGTCGGCTTGCGGGGGCCGTGCCCGCACGGCCGATCGATTTTGGGAGCATTGCCGGCGTGTCGGTCGGTCACGCGGAGTCGGAGGACGGAACGAGCGGCGTCACCGTCGCCCGGTTCGACGCGCCGGCCCCCATGGTGGTCGACGTACGGGGGGGCGCCTCCGCAACGTACGACACCGCTTCGCTGGCCCTCGACGCGACCTTCGGGCGGCGCTGGGCGATCTTCTTCGCGGGCGGGAGCCTCTATGGGCTCGACGCGGCGCGCGGAGTGCGGACCCGCATCCTCGAGACCGGCGGGGGCCATCGCGCCTTTCGGAATCCGAACGTCGTCGTACCGATCTCGGGCGCGGCGCTCTTCGACCTCCCGATGCGCCGGGCCCCGATCCCGGACTATCTTCCCCTCGGCTACGAGGCCGCCCGGCGGGCCGTCCCGGGACCGGTCGCCATCGGCCGCGTGGGCGCGGGGGCCGGCGCGACGGTCGGCAAGTATCTCGGGCGGGAGCGCGCGATGGCCGGGGGCGTCGGCGCCGCCGCGAGCCGCGACCCGGTCTTCGGTTCGCTCGGGGTGCTGGTCGTGGTGAACGCGGTCGGGGCGGTCCGCGACCCGGAAAGCGGGAAGTGGATCGCCGGGGCGCGCACCGCCGACGGCCGGGTCACCCCGCCGTCCACCCAGGAAGGAAGTCGCGAACGGACCACGGGGACCACGCTCGGCCTCGTCGTGACCGACCTGGTGGTCGACCGTCCGGCGCTCGCCCGCGTCGCCACCATGGTCCACACGGGCCTCGCGTCGGCGATCTCGCCGTTCCACAGCACGACCGACGGGGACGTGATCTTCGCCGCGACGACCGAGCGGCGCCGTCGGCGCTCGCGGGAGGCCCGCCCGGGGGAGACGGCCGATCGTCTGGGGGTCCGGGCGGCCGGCCTTGCCGTTTCCGCGCTGCTGGCGGCGGTGCGCACTTCTCGTCGGGAACCCTAGCCGGTTTCCAATGGGGCACGCAACGCGCCGCTCCCGAGCCAGCCCTGTCGACGGACCGGCCGAGACACCCGGGAGAACCGACTTCGAGCGACGTCTACGGGGCGGGGCGCTTCCTCAGCGGCGTGCCGCGAAGGCCGCGGATGAGGTCCGCCTTCGTCACGATCCCTCGGACCTCGCCCCGATGGGCGACAAGGACCGCGGGGTACCGACCGAGCAGCGGAGGCAGCAGATCGGCGGGGAACCCTTCGTCCACGACGGGATACGCGACCTCGAGGACGTCCCGTACCCGAAGGCGATGTGCGTTCGGCTGGGCCAGCGCTCGCAGGAGCGCGGTCTCGGACAACGCGCCGACGACCCGACCGTCGTCCAGTACGGGCAGCTGGGAGAATGCGCCGGATTCCATCCGCTGCGCCGCGGTGGTGAGCGTCGCCCCCGACTCGACGGAGGTGAGGGTCCGGCTCATGAGCTCCGCCACCGTGAGCCGGGGAGCGGTGAGCCCTTCCTGCGCCTCGAGGTAGTTCAAGATCCGCTGGACCAGGTCGTAGGAAGGTCGGATCTGTCCCCGTTCGATCCGGCTCAGCGTCGCGTCGCTCCGGCCGACGGCGTGCGCGAGTTCTCCCAAAGAGATCCCGAGGGCGGTCCGCCGCCGCCGGATCTCCGTGAGCGCGTCCATCCTCCGGCGGACACGACCACCCCGTTAAGGGCGTTGTGGAAGACGCCGCCGTCGACCGTGGGCCGCGGAGGGTGCCTTCGTCCCGGGGAATTCGTGCGCGCGGGGGGCGTCCGAAAGGTATTGGACCCCCGAGGAGTACCGGTACGGTAACCCATGGAGTCCCCTCCCCGGCGGATCGCGTGGATCACCCCCCCACCCGAGATCTGCACCCTCTGCAAGGAGCCGCTCGGGAACCCCGAGGAGACGAGCTCGTGGAACGGCAATCCGGCGCATCGCGACTGCGTGCGGATCCATCTATTGCAGCGGGACCCCGCGTTCCGGGAAGGCGGGGAACCCCAGGAGTTGAGCGAGGATGGGGCGGACAGCCTGGATGGAGTACTTCCCCGGGACGACGACGAGGCCGATTTCGAGTGATCGCACCCGCGGTGGCGCGTCCCCGAGCCGGTGGGACGTTCTGCCGTGGCCTGTCGCTCAGTCTGCGTCGCAACCAATAAAAGGGCCGACTTCGTGGAGCGAGGGGCTCACGGAGCCCAACCTGGGGTAACCGCATGCCGGAAGTGGTCATCACCTGCGATTGGACGATGATGAGCAACCACCACGGGAAGGAGTTCCTGGGGTTCGGCACCACCACGCCCGCCTACATCTTCCCGGAGTCGGTCTACCAGCGCCTGTTCTACCCCGCGATGAAGGTCGACGAGCAGGGGTTCCCGCTGCAGGCTCCGTACGGGATGCGGAAGATCGAGGCGTCGCTCATCGACGGCGGTTTCGACGCGCGCATCGTCCACCCCGGCCACCTGGACAAGTACCTGCCCGGGGAAGCGAAGGTGCTGCTGATCTCGGGGCACGACTACTTCGGTCTCAATCCGCCGAGCTCGACGTTCGGCGGGGTGATGCACCGGGAGACCCTGAACAGCGTGAACTTCAAGCGGATGCTCACCCAGCCTGCGGTCGTCGAGGCCCGCAGGCGCGGGCTCAAGATCATCGCGGGCGGCCCCTGCGCCTGGCAGCTCTCGCCCGCGACCCGCGTGAAGCTCCCCTGGATCCAGGAGTTCCTCGACTCGTTCGGGGGGATCGACTCGGTCGTGGAGGGCGAGAGCGACGTCTTCGTCCGGGAGATCGTCGGGAAGGCCCTCCGGGACGAGTTCCTCCCGCCCCATGTCATCCTGGCGGCGAAGGAAGCGCCGAAGGTCGAGCAGATCTCGTCGATCAAGTACCCGAGCGTGAACGGCCTGGTCGAGATCGGCCGCGGGTGCTGTCGGGGCTGCTCGTTCTGTTCGGTGACGACCCGCCCGACGCGCTGGTACCCCCTCGAGAAGATCGAGGAGGAGCTCAAGGTCAACGCGAAGATCGGGATCCGCAAGGGGCTCCTTCACTCGGACGACGTGTACTTCTACGGCAGCCCCAACATCATGCCCCACGAGGAGAAGCTGATCCCGCTCCTCCAGCTCGCGAAGCGCTACTACGAGCAGGTCGGCTGGTCGCATGTCGCGGTCGCCTCGCTCATGACGAAGCCGAAGCTCCTCGCGAAGTGCGCCGAGGTCCTGATCGACGAGAAGCAGTCCTGGTGGGGGGTCGAGGTCGGGGTCGAGACCGGCTCGCCCCGCATGATCACCGCCGCGATGCCGGGCAAGGTCGCTCCGTTCAAGGCGAGCCAGTGGCCCGAGCTCGTCGTCCAGGCGGCCGGCCTCATGAACGACAACCACGTCTACCCGGCCTGCACGTTCATCGTCGGCCTGCCCCAGGAGACGGAGGACGACGTCGCGCGCACGATCGACCTGATCGACGATCTCTGGGACTTCAAGGCGCTCCTCGTCCCGATGTTCTTCGTCCCGCTCGGTCACCTGAAGAGCCGGGACTGGTTCAGCCGGGACCGGCTGAGCCCGCTCCAGGAGGAGCTCCTGAAGCGCGCGCTTACCCACGGTCTCCGCCAATCGAAGAAGATGCTGCGCGACTTCTTCGACTGGGAAGGGGCCCACACGGAGCTCTACCGCGGCGCCTTCCGCGGGTTCATCGGGTTCCTCGAGGTCCTCGCCAAGATGAACGGTCTCTGGAGCGAATCCGGGCGGCCGGGCCGCGCGATCGCCGACCCAACCCAGACCCCCGATCGGCTCCCGCTGCCGACGATCCCGGTCCGCGAGTAGGCGGCCTCGGGTCGATCGCGGGTTAGGACCGGGCCCTTACGCCTCGTCGGCCGGGAACTCCGCCGGCGCGTGCGACGGTGGGCGGTGCACCGAACGGGGCCGGTACTCGGCGGGGGTCCGCTCCTCGCCCGGCAAGGCACGGCCCTGGACCACCTCGAGCGAGATCTCCCGGCCGTTCCCGTCGTACGCCCGCCAAGAGCCGGGTCCAAAGGGGGCTCCCAGGATGATGTGTCGGCTCCCCCAGTTGCGGAACAGCGTCACGTCCGCGGTCGAGGGGTGAAGCGCCCCCGACGGATGAGAGTGAACGGTACCCACGACCGAGAGGTCGGCGTGCAGCATATAGAGCTGGAAGTTCGCGTGCCGCCGCCCCGCGGTGGTGCCGGGTAGGAGTAGGAGCTCCCCGATCACGCCCGGGGGGTCGGCGCGCAGGACGCCCCCGAACTCGTTCGGGTAGGCAGAGCGGGCGCTCGCGAGCGCGCTATCGAGGGCGCGGCGCGAGATCGCGCGCGGCGTAGCGCCGAGCAGAGGGGCCCCGGGCGGCCGCTTACGCGCGGGGCGAAAGATCGGCACCCGATCCCTCCTCCGCGAGGAACTCCTCGGTCCAGGGAAGGATCCGCTTGCCCCGGAGGCGTTGGAAGAAGCTCGAGCCGAACCGGACGAGCGTCTGGCGTCGCGGCGACCGGTAGATCGTGACGTACGAACTCGGCCGCGAGAGCGGGGACTCCTCCTGGCCGTCCGCGATGAGCAGCGCCGGCCGGTCAGCGTCGATCGATCGGAGGCGGATCGTGCGCAACGGGTCGATGACGAGCGCGCGCGCTTCCACCCGGAACGGGGCGATCGTGGTGAGGACGAGCGCGTCGAGCCCCGGGTCGACGATCGGTCCGAGCGAGCTCAGCGAGTAGCCGGTCGAGCCGGTCGGGCTCGAGACGATCACCCCGTCCGCCTGGATCTGCCCGACGACGTGGTCGTCGAACGCGAGCTCGAAGAGCCCCATCTTGCCGACCTGCGCGGAGTGAAGGACGAACTCGTTGACCGCGTCCGGCAGCGGCGTCGGGCCGACCTGCGCGCCGAGCTTCATCCGCTCCTCGAGGAAATAGCGGCCCGCGAGGAGGCGTTCGAGCGCTCCTTCGAACTCGCCGGGCCGGTGCGCCTCCACCTCCGCGAGGATCCCGACCGTTCCCATGTTGATCGGGAGGAGTGGCGCCGGGCACCGGCGCATCGAGTAGAGGAACGTCCCATCGCCCCCGATCGCCACGAGGATGTCCGGAGCGAGCGAGGCGAGCGGCGAGTGACGGAGCGACGGGGCGACCGTCGCGATCTCGTCGCTCAGGCTGAGCTCGGCCCGGGAGCCGATGAGCTCGACGGCCCGGTGGGCGAGCTCGACCGCCGCCGGCTTGGTGGGATTCGCGGTGATCCCGATCTTCATAGGTACCCTGCGCTCGGCACCTGCGAGGGTAACGTCGGGTCGCCCCAGGCGAAGATGCTCGTGCGGTCCTCCACGTTGAGCGGGAACGTGTCGAGGGCGTGGCCCTCGGCGTTGGTCACGCCGCCGCCCGCCTCGAGCAGGATCCGGTACGCCGCCGCGACGTCCGTGGCCCGGAGGTTGCGGCTCGCCTCCTTGTTCTCGAAGAAGTAGGCATCCGCGCTGCCCTGAGCGACCTGGAGCATCTCGAAGGAGGCACACCCCAGGGAACGGACGCGATGGGCGCGTCCCGCGAGGCGGACCGCACGCTCCGTCGCGCGGTGCCCCAGGTTGATGAGGAAGACCTCGGCCCTCGACTCCCAGGCCCGGGTGTGGATCGGCCGCCCATCGACGAAGGCCCCCTCGCCGCGCGCCGCCCACCAGGTGGTCCCGCGATAGAGGTCCCGGACGAGCCCGAACTCGATCCCCGAGAGGTCCCGCGTGCCGAGGGCGAGCGAGACGGTCGAGAACGGAAGGTTGCGGATCGCGTTCATCGTTCCATCGATCGGATCGACCACGAGCGTGCTCGAACCCCCCCGCTCGACCCGGCCCGCCTCCTCGCTGACCAGGTTCCAGTCGAGGGCCTCCGACTCCAGCACCCGGAGGATCTCGGACTCGGCGAGCCGGTCGAGCTCTTCCGTCGGGGAGCCGTCCGCCCCCATCGCCACGACGGTGCCTCGACGCGGCGAGCTGGCCCAGTCCCGGACGACCCGGTGCACCGCGAGCGCGACCCGGTTCAGGGCCTCGAGCTCGGGCCGGAGCGGGCGGCTCATGGCGCCGGGAACGGCGTGGGATTAAAATGGGGTTGCTCGCCGCCCCGCGTCCCGCCCCTTCGCCAGACGTTAAGTGGGGGGACTCCTCGGCCCGCCGATGGAGTTCCAGTTCCTCGGAGGCGCCAACGAGGTCGGTTCGCTCGGCCTCGTGCTCCGCGACCAGGGGCGCACCCTGCTCTTCGACTACGGCATGACGCCGTCGGACCCGCCGGCCTATCCCCGACCGGCCCCGACGAACGTCGACCTCGCCTTCCTCTCCCACGCGCACCTCGACCACTCGGGGATGACGCCGCTACTGAGCCGCCTTCCCCGGGCCCGCCTCATCGCAACCCCGGTGACGATCGCCGTCGCCGACCTCCTGACGAAGGATGCGCTCAAGGTCGCCCGGCTCGAAGGGTACCTGGCCCCGTACACCCCGAGCGACATCCACGCGCTCCACGCCCGGTTCACGGCGGTCGACCGCCACGGGACGTTCCGCCACCGGGGGATCGAGGTCGAGTTCACCCCGGCGGGCCATATTCCGGGCGCGTCGATGGTCCTCTACCGCGGGGAGAAGGACGTCCTCTTCACCGGGGACCTCCAGACGCTCCCGACCCACCTGGTCGGCGGGGCGGAACCGGTCGAGACGGAGATCCTCGTGATGGAGTCGACGTACGCGGGCCGCGAGCACCCCGACCGCAAAGAGACCGAGCGGCGGTTCCGAGACAAGGTCGCGGAGACCATCGAGCGCGGCGGGAAGGCGATCATCCCGGCGTTCGCCGTCGGCCGCGCGCAGGAGGTCCTGATGTCACTCGCCGCTTCGGGGTACGAGACGTACCTCGACGGGATGGCCCGGCAGGTGAACGAGATCTACGACGCGGCCCCCGAGTACCTCGCGGACGCTCGGCGGTTCCGCCGGGCGATGGAAGGGGTGCACATCGTCGAGCACCCGGGGGACCGGAAGAAGGCCCTGCGCGAGGGTGAGGTGATCGTCACGACCGGGGGCATGCTCGACGGCGGGCCGGTCCTCTACTACATCGGCGAACTCTACCAGGATGCGAAGAGCTCGATCTACCTCACCGGTTTCCAAGTCGACGGCTCGAACGGGCGTCGGCTGCTCGACGAGGGCACGCTCGTGGTGGACGAGACCGTGATCCACCCGTCCTGCGAGGTGATCAAGTTCGACTTCTCCGCGCACGCGGGCCACTCCGACCTCGTCCGTATCGCGAAGGAGAGCCGCGCGGAGACGGTCGTCCTGATGCACGGCGACCATCGCGAGGCGCTGCGGGATGCCCTCGAAGGGTTCTGCCACGTCGTCCTGCCGGAGAACGCCAAGGCGTTCACCCTCTGAGCGGGCCGTTCCCGCTCCGCCGAACCGGCTACTCAGGACTGCGTCGCCGTCCGCGGGAACTTCGGCGGGGGGGCGGGCCCGGTCGGTCTTCGCCGGTCTCATAGTCCAGGTCCTCGAACGCGGGCGTGGTCTCGACGACGCTCTCTTCCATCGGCGGAAGTTCGCCTTTCGGTCGGACCAGGGTGCGGATCTGCTTCCAGAGCTCGTCGATCCCCTCCCCGGTGACCGCCGAAACTTTGGCTCGGTCGGACGTCGTTCGGGCGAGGTCGCATTTCGTCTCCACGGCGACGATCGGGATCGTCGGGAACTCCTCGCGCCATCGGGCGAGCAGCGCCTCCTGCTCCTCCAGGGAGTGGTCCGACCCGCCGGACGGGTCGAGCACGAACAGGACCACCGTCGCGGCGCCCCGGACGGTCGTCTCGGCCTCGACCTCGGCGAGGTTGGCTCGGCGCTCCCGGCCGAGCACGCCGGGGGTGTCGACGACCTGGAGCCGGTCGAACCCGAGGTCGGCGTGGCCGACGGCGATCGAGAGGGTCGTGAACGGGTAGTCGGCGACCTTCGGACGCGCGGTGGAGAGCCGGGCGACCAGCGACGATTTCCCGACGTTGGGGAACCCGGCGACGACGAGGGTCGGCTCTTCGGGCCGCAGGTGGGGCCGTTCCTTGAGGAACCCTTGCATGTCCCTGAGTCGGACGATGTCAGGGTCGACCTCCCGGACGAAGCTCGAGAGGCGGCCGTAGAAGGTCCGGATAATCTCCCCGAGCTCTTCGGAGCCGGTCGCCCGTCGGGTCGCCTTCTCGGCGTCTCGGGCGAGCCCGCGGATCCGCTCGTCGGCCCGGCGCAGCCGGAGGAGCGAGCGGTCCAGCGAACCCTCCCCGAACGGGGCGACGAGGAGCGAGCGCTCGAACTCGGTGATCGGTGGCCGGGTGAACGGGCGGGTTTCGAGCTTCAGGTGGCGCATCACCGTCGCCGAGCTGCGCACGACTTTGAGCTGCGCGCGCAATCGGTCCCGGGCGGCCTTCGTCTCGCCGTGGGGGGTCGCCAGGGAGGCGCGGCGGAACGCCACATCGAGGATCTCCACGGACGGGGGGGCGGATCGGCCGGCCGCCCGGGCGGGTGGGCTCATCTTCCGGGTCCGCGCCATCCTCGTGGGTCCCATAGTACCGGAGGCGGCGATGCCTCCCGTACGAATAGGTTTGCCCTTGGCGGGGGGGGCGCGGCGGCGGACCGTCCCAGGGGCCGTCACCGAGCGGGTTCGAGGTCCGTGCCGCCCCGGGCCCGCGGCAACCCGAGGCCGACACGCGAACCGCTAAATCTCCCATCCCGCTCCCAGCGCCCCGGGGATGTGGCGTGAGCCGATGGATCTCGACCGAACCGGGTGAGGAAGCCGCGCTACTGCAAGCCCTCGGGATCTCGTCGGTCGACGAGCTCTTTCAGGACGTTCCGAAGAAGGCGCGCATCGGACGTCTCGGGATCGCCCCCGGCCGGGACGAACCCGAGGTCGTGGCCGAGGTCGACAAGATCCTGAAACGCAACAAGCCGCTCTCCGACTTCGCGTCGTTCCTCGGAGGTCGGATCTCGTCGCGCTACGTGCCGGCCGCCGTCGATGCGATGCTCTCCCGGAGCGAGTTCTACACCGCCTACACGCCGTACCAGGCGGAGGCAAGCCAGGGGATGCTGCGCGCCCTCTTCGAGTTCCAGAGCCTCTGGGTGGAGCTCACGGGGCTCGACGTCGCGAACGCGTCGCTCTACGACGGCGCGACCGCCGCCGGCGAGGCGCTCCTGTTCTCCCGCCGCCTCCACGAAGGAAACCGCTTCCTGGTGCCCGCCAGCCTGCCCTGGGAGGAGAAGAGCGTCCTCCGCAACTACGCGAGCGGGCCGAACCTCAACGTCGAGGAGATCCCGTACGACGAGCGCACCGGCCGCCTCGACCTCGACTTCGTCCGCCGCGAGGTGGGCCGGAAGGACGTCTTCGGCGTCCTCGCCGACGTGCCGAACGGTTTCGGACACCTGGACGAGGGCATCTTGGACCTCAAGTCGATCCTCGGGGACATCCCGCTCGTCGTCGCCGCGGACCCGCTTGCGCTCTCGGTCCTCGAGCCGCCCGGGAACTACGGCGCCGATGTCGTCATTGGCGAGGGCCAGGGCTTCGGGATCGCGCCGTCCTTCGGGGGTCCGCTCCTCGGGCTCTTTGCCTGCCGCAAGGAGCACGTACGCGCCGCCCCCGGGCGGATCGTGGGCGCCACCCTGGACGCCGAGGGGCACCGGGCCTACGCGCTGACCCTCGTCACTCGCGAGCAGCACATCCGCCGCTCCCGCGCGACCTCCAACATCTGCACGAACGAGTCGCTGATGGCGCTCGCCTTCGTGGTCTATGCGAGCCTCCAGGGCCCGCGCGGTCTCGCGAACCTGCAGGCCTCGCTCGCCGAGAAGGCGCGGACCCTCGCGAGCGCCCTTGGGGGCATCGAGGGGCTCCAGGCTCCCCGCTTCGACGCCCCGTACCTCGGGGAGTTCACGGTCGAGCTCACCAAGGGGACCGCGGACGAATTCCTGGACCGCCTGCGCCGGCGGAAGGTTCTCGGCGGCCATTCCCTCGCCGACCCCCGCCCCGGTGCCTCCCACGGCCCCGAGCGGATCCTGGTGGCGGCGACCCAGGCCGCGGGGGACAAGCAGGTCCAGAAGTACGCGAAGGCAGCCCGGGGAGCGATGGCCGCCGTCGGGAGGAACGCATGACGTTCCGTCAAGCCCGCTGGGAGGAGCCTCCGATCTGGGACCTCGCGCCGCCGCGTACGGCTGAGGCACCCCCGACGATCTCGGGGATCCCGGATCGGTTCCGTCGGAAGACCGCCGTTCAGTGGCCCGAGCTCTCCGAGCCCGAGGTCGTTCGCCACTATACCCGCCTCTCGCAGATGAACTTCGGGATCGACACCTCCGCCTATCCGCTCGGGTCGTGCACGATGAAGTACAACCCGAAGGTTTCGGAGATGCTCGCCCGCCGCCCCGGGGCGGCGGACATGCACCCGTACCAGCCCGAGGCGACCGCTCAGGGCGCCCTCGAGCTCATCTGGCGGCTCGAACGCCTGCTCGCCAAGGTCACCGGACTGCCCGAGGTCTCGCTCCAGCCCTCGGCCGGGGCCCACGGGGAGTACGCGGCGCTCCTGATGGTCCGGGCCTACTTCCACGACAAGGGCGAGTCGGCGACCCGAACCGAGGTACTGCTCCCCGACACCGCCCACGGTACGAACCCCGCGTCGGCCGCGATGGCCGGCTACACGACCCGGGAGATCCCCTCGAAGGACGGATGCGTCGACGTCGCGGCGCTCAAGGCCGCGGTCAGCGAGAAGACGGCCTGCTTCATGCTGACGAACCCGAACACCGCCGGCCTCTTCGAGAGCGATATCCTCGAGATCGCCGAAACGGTGCACGCCGCGGGCGGGATGCTCTACTACGACGGGGCGAACCTCAACGCGATCCTCGGGGTGACGCATCCCGGGCGCATGGGCTTCGATGTCGCCCACCTGAACCTCCACAAGACCTTCGCGACGCCCCACGGGGGCGGCGGACCAGGCGCTGGCGTCCTCGCCGCGGGCGAGCGGCTCGGGCCGTATCTCCCCGTGCCCCGCGTCGTGAAGAGCGGCCGGAAGTTCCGCCTTGACTACGACCGACCCCACTCGATCGGGAAGATCAAGACCGGCTACGGCAATTTCGGCCTCGATGTGCGCGCCTATGCCTTCGCCCTCACCCATGGCGAGGAGGGGCTGAAGCACGTCGCGCACCGCTCCGTGCTCAACTCGAACTACGTCGGACTGCGCCTCGGGAAGTACCTGCCGCGGCCGTTCCGGCCGCTCGTGAAGCACGAGTTCGTCCTCTCGGGCGCCCCGCTCAAGGAGCGCGGCGTCCGGACGATCGATCTCGCGAAGCGCCTGCTCGACGAAGGGGTCCATGCCCCGACCGTCTACTTCCCGACCCTGGTCGAGGAGTCGCTCATGGTAGAGCTGCCCGAGACGGAAAGCCGCCGTGAGCTCGACCAGTTCGTCGCGGCGTTCGAGCGGGCGATCGGGGACTCGCCCGAGAACCTCCATGCGGCCCCCCAGCACCTCGCCGTCCGACGCGTGGACGAGGTCCGGGCGGCCCGGGAACCGCTCCTCTCCTGGAAGGACCTCCGCACCGCCGGCGCAAAAGCTGAAACCCCCTGACGACTGGGTTTGGGCCATGAAAGCCCGCGTCGAGAAGGTCTTTCGTCACCTGGACCCGAAGCCGGACGCTCTCCTCGTCGCGAACTCGGTCGACCCCCATCTCGACCAGACGTTCTTCTACCTCTTTTCGGTCCCGAGCGGCCTCTTCGAAGGCTCGGTCGCGATCGCGCATCCCGATGGGAAGCTCGACGTCCTGACCTCCCCGCTCGAGGCGGAGAGCGCGCACCAGGCCGCGAAGCGGGACGCCCACGTCACGGTCCACGAGGTGGGCCGCGGCGACGAGACCGAGAAGCTCGTGAAGAAGCTGGTCGGTAGCGCCCGCGCCCTCGCCCTCAACTATCGGGAGATCACCCACGAGTGGTACTCCCGCTTCGCCCAGTTCCTGCCCGAGGCGAAGTGGTCGGACGCCTCGAACGCGATCCGCAGCGCCCGCGTGACGAAGGACGCCGACGAGATCGCGCTGCTCCGCAAGGCGGGCGAGATCGGGTCGGCCGTCGGCCGGGAGATCCCGAGCCTCCTCAAGTCCGGGATGACCGAGCTCGAGCTCGCGGCGGAGATGGAGTATCGCATGAACCGGCTCGGGGCCGGTGGCCGCTCGTTCTCGACCATCGTCGCTTTCGGGGCCCACGGGGCCGAGCCGCACTACCAGCCGGCGGCGACGCCGCTCCGCTCGGGCGATTCGATCGTCTGCGATTTCGGCGCGATCTACGGCCGCTACGCGAGCGACATCACCCGCTCCTACCACTTCGGGAAGCGGGACGAGGAGATGCAGCGCGTCCACGAGACGGTCGAGAAGGCCCAGGCCGCCGCCCTCGCCGCGGTCCGGCCCGGCGTGCCGGGCAAGGAGATCCATCTCGCGGCCCAGCGCGTCATCGACAGCTCCCCCTGGAAGGGTCGGCTCATCCACGGGGTCGGCCACTCGATCGGGCTGGTCGTCCACGACGGCTGGGGCTACAACTCCACGGTCGAGGACCCGCTCGAGGAGGGGATGGCGATCACGGTCGAACCGGGGATCTACCTTCCCGGTCACGGCGGGGTCCGCATCGAGGACGACATCGTCGTGACGAAGAACGGCTTCGATTTCCTGACCACAGCCCCCCGTGCCTACCTCGAGGTCCCCGCGTGAAGTTCGGCGTCCTGACCGGGGGCGGGGACTGTCCGGGGCTCAATCCGGCGATCCGGGCGGTGGTGCTCCGGGCGGCCAAGTTCGGGCACGAGACGGTCGGTTTTCTCGACGGCTGGAAGGGCCTTCGGGACGATCTCAGCCGTCCCCTCGCCCCCGCGGACGTCCAGGGGATCCTGGACCGGGGCGGCACGATCCTTGGGAGCTCCCGGACGAACCCGTTCGCCAAGGAGGCGGAGGCGCAGCAGGTCCTCGCGACGCTGGCCCACCACGGCATCGATGCGCTGGTCGCGATCGGCGGGGACGACACGCTCACCGCCGCCCGCGAGCTCCACCGTCGCGGTGGACACGTGGTCGGCGTGCCGAAGACGATGGACAACGACGTGGCGGGGACGGACTGGACGTTCGGCTTCCACTCGGCGACCGCGGTCGCGGTCGATGCCCTCGAACGCCTTCGCGACACGGCCGAAAGCCACCACCGCGCGATCGTGCTCGAAGTGATGGGCCGCCACGCGGGCTGGGTCGCGCTGGCGACCGGGCTCGCGGGCGGCGCGGACGCGACCCTGGTCCCCGAGGAGAAGTATGACGAGCCGGCGCTCTTCGACCGCGTGCGG
>JAKACD010000041.1 GCA_021821785.1 Thermoplasmata archaeon | reverse complement strand
GATCCGGCTCACGCCCGAGGAAGCGGAGAAGACGCTCTCGGGCCACGGCCTCCACCGGGTCGACCAGTGGGAGTTCGGGCCGTGGCATTACGCCCTCCTCCTCGAGCGATCCCAGGCCTCCCCTCCTTCCCCTTCCCGAGGTACGAAATAGATGAGCGACGACACCGTCGACCCCGAGCTGCAAGCGCTGCGAGAACGCCGGTTGAAAGAGATCCTGACCCGCCCGACCGCTCCGGTCGAGACGCCCCGACCGGCGACGGCGAAAAAGCCGACCGAGCTCGACTCGGGGTCGGTGAACGGGTTCCTCCAGGCGAACCGCCGGGTCGTCGTCGACGTTTGGGCCCCGTGGTGCGGCCCGTGCCGGACGATGGCGCCGATCCTCGATACGCTCGCCCGCGAGCTCGACCCCGACGTCCAGTTCGCGAAGGTGAACGCCGACAACGAGCCGATGCTCGCGGCGCGCTGGGGCGTGGAGGGGATCCCGACCCTGCTCCTGTTCGAAGGCGGGAAGCTCGTCGATCGGGTCGTGGGCGCCCTGCCCCACGACCATCTCCTCCGTCATCTGCGCTCGGTCTACCGCCTCGGGACCGGCGGGGTCTCGCGCGCCGGCACCTGAGCCGGCGCCTCGCCGCCGAGGAGGAGCGCCGAGCTCCCCCGCCGTACCTGTGCCTAGGCCTCGGCCGGGCAGTACGCGTCCACGAGGTAGTCGGAGATGTCCCGCACCTCGGTCTTCGGCGGCGCGACCCGCGAGAGGTTCGCGAGGCAGAGGGGGCAGGCCGTCACGACCTGGGGGCTCGCCGCGCTCAGCTGGCCGATCCGCCGGGTGGCGATCTCCGCCGACTTCCCGGGGAAGAGCGTCTCGAGCGGTCCGCCGCAGCAGAACGTGAGCTTGCCCGACATCTCGGGCTCCGCGATCGTGACCCCGGCCCCGGTGAGCAGCTTCCGGGGCTGGTCGACGACCCCTTCGTAGCGCGCGTAGACGCAGGAGTCGTGGATCGCCACCGTCCGGTCGACCGGCGCGCGCCGGGCCAGCTTCTGTTCCGCGAGGACCTCGAGGTAGCTCTGGACCTCGAGGTGGTACTCCGGCACGATCTTCGGGTAGACGCTGCGCAGCATGTTGGTCGTGTGGGGGTCAACCGTGATGACCCGCTCGACGCCGGCCTCCCGGAGGTTCCGGTAGACGAGTTGGGCGTGCGCGAGGAGGGCGCGGTCGAGCCCCTCGTCGTGGGCGAGCCCGCCCGCATAGAGGTCGTTCTCGTAGAGGTAGCCGAACTCGACCCCGGCGGCCCGGAGCAGCCGCGCGATGTTCCTCAGGCGCCGGTCGAACTCGGCCCGGTCCTTCGCGGTCGTCCGCGCGAGGAGCGGGGTCAGGTTCACGAGCTTGTTCATCGACCGCGCGAAGCCGAAGAGGGCGGTCAGCCGCGAGTGCTCGTACCGCGCGAGCTGGTGCGCCATCGCGTTGATCGCGGGCACCATCTGCCACATCTGGCCGGTGTAGAGGACGGTCTTGCCGCCCCGGGGGATGTTGAGCCCCCGCGTCCAGGCGATCACCTTGCGGCGACCGAGCGGCAGGGCGCTCTGGCGCTTCGTCAGGTTGTCCCCGAGGATCCCGAGGGTGCTCTTGATGGGTACCGGCATATTCCTCACGCCTCCGCGAGGCCGTGGACCTCGCGATTGAGATAGGTGCGCAGCGACCGGACGTTCTCGGCGATGTGCACGCCGCCGGGGCAGTTCGACTCGCACAGCTTGCAGAGAAGGCACGAGAAGATCGCCTCCTCCTGGCCGAGGACCGCCTCCCGGTTCCCGAGCATCGCGTAGTGGAACAGCTTGCGCGGCAGGATCTCGACCCCGAGGGGACAGAGCGCCGTACACGTCCCGCAGTTCATGCAGCGCTGCGCGTCGAACTCCCCGCCGAGGTGGAGCGACGTCAGGAACTGAGGGTCGACCTTCATGGGGCGGCCTCCACGAGCTCGTAGCGGTAGTAGTCGTCGGCCCGTTCCTTCGGCAGCTCGCGGACGCGGCCGTACCGGCGCATGCCCATCACCCAGAGCGTGACCTCGGCCACGGGCGCGCCGAGCGCCGTGGCGATCTCGGGGAGGGTCTTCGGCCCGGCGCGGAGCGACTGGGCGATGCGGTCCCGCTCCACCATCTCGTCCCGCAGGACCTCGCGAAGGTTCCGCTCGTGCTGCGCTCCGGTCATGCTACCTCCTTCACGAGGGCGTCGATCATCGACGTGATCTGCTCGTTCGAGTAGCCGCGCAGGCTCACGGCCTCCTTGGGGCAGGCGGGCACGCAGGCCCCCTCTCCCTTGCAGAGCACGCCGTTCACTTCCGCGACCTCGCGGTCGCCGTACTGGACGCGGTCGATCGCCCCGTACGGGCAGGCCTTCGTGCATTCGTCGCAGTAGACGCAAAGGGCCGGGTCGACGCGGGCGACGAGCGGATCGAGATCGACGTATCCCTTGAGCAGCAGCGCGCCCGCCTTCGACACGCCCGCGAGCGCCGAGGCGACGCTCTCGGCGACGTTCTTCGGGCCCTGCGCGGTGCCGACGATGAAGACGCCGTCGACCACCGTCTCCACGGGCCGCAGCTTGACGTGGACCTCGTGGAAGAACCCGTCCTGTCCGAGCGGGAGCTTCAAGGCCTTCACGAGGCCCTCGTTCGACCGGGGCACCATGCCCGTGACGAGGACGACGAGGTCGGGGCGCAGCTCGACGTCCTCGCCGGCGAGCAGCTGGTCGCGGACGTTCAGGACCAGCGAGCCGTTCTCGGCGCGGACGGTGGGCGGCGCCTCCTCCGAGTACCGCAGGAAGACCGAGCCGCCGCGCAGCGCGCGGTCGTAGAGGGCTTCGTACCGCCCGTAGGTGCGGATGTCCCGGAACAGGTGGAACTGGTGGACGGACGGGTCGAGTCCCTGGACCACGGTCGCGATGTGGGAGGTCGCGCTGCAGCAGTACCGGGAGCAGTACGTGCGGGGCGAGCCGGACGAGGCGTCCCGCGAGCCGACGCAATAGATGTACGCGACCGTCCGAACCTCGCGCCCGTGGTACACGAGCGGGCCCGGGTGGGCGGCGACGAGCTCCTTGAACTCGGGGAGCGTCAGCACGCCCTCCAGGCCGTAGCCGAACTCTCCGGGCGCCGGGGTGTACGGCTCGAACCCGGTCGCGACCACGATCGCGCCGACCTTCAGCGGGATCGTCGCACCGGCGGCCGTCTTGAGCGTCACCTCGAAAGCGCCGAGCCGTCCCTTCTTCTCGACGAGCTCGGTCGAGGTGTAGAGCTGGATGTTCTCGCGACGCCGGACCTCCGCAACGAGCCCGTCGACCAGCGTCCGGCCGACCTTGTCGTTCGGGAAGATGCGGCCCCACCGGACGACCTGGCCGCCCGGCGCCTCGGCCTTCTCCACGAGGTGGACCGAGATCCCGAGGTCGGAGAGCGAGAGCGCCGCGCGCAGGCCCGCGATCCCGGCGCCGACGACGACCGCCTGGGGGGTCGTTTCGACGCGGGTCGGGGTCAACGGCTCCGAGAGCGCGGTCTTCGCGACCCCCGAACGGGCGAGCTGGATCGCCTTCCGCGTCGCGCCCTCCCGGTCGTGGGTGTGCGCCCAGGAGTCCTGCTCGCGGATGTTCACCTGGGTGTACTCGTAGGGATTGAGACCGGCCCGCTCGGCCATCGCGCGGAACGTCGCCGTGTGCAGCTTCGGGGAGCAGGAGCAGACCACGATCCCGTCGAGCTTCTTCTCCCGGATCTCCTGGATGGCGTTCTGCTGGGCCGCGTCGGAGCAGGCGAACATCTCGACGTGCGCCGCGACGACATCCCCCTCCTTCGCGACCGCCGCCCGGACCCGCTCGGTGTCGACGTAGTCGGAGATGTTCCCCCCGCACTGGCAGACGACGACCCCGATACGACGACCGGTCATGCCTCCACCTCCGTGCGCTTCAAGAACGCCGCGATCTGCGCCGACGCCGCCTCCGAGTGGACGATCGTGTCCGGGATGTCCCGGACCGCCGTCGCCGACCCGATGACAAAGACCCCCTCGAGCGTCGTCTTCCCCGGCTCGAGCTCCTCGTCGACCTCGCGGATGTAGTCGTGCGCGTCCTTCTCGGGCGCCCCCTTCGGAAAGAGGGCGAACGCCCCGGTGTTCGGCAGGAGTCCGGTCGAGAGCACGACGAGGTCGTGCTTCGCGACCTTCTGGCCGCCGCCCCCTTCGATGTCCTCGTAGTAGACGAGCAGGTCCTGCTGGTCCGTCTCCTCGACGCGGGCGACCTTCCCCTTCCGGAACTGGACCCCCATCCCCTTCGTCTGCTGGAGGAACTCCTCGTACCCCTTGCCGAAGGCGCGGATGTCGATGTAGTAGATCGTCACGTCCGCGAGCGGCAGCGAGCCCAGGAGCAGCTGCGCCTGCTTCATCGAATACATGCAGCAGACCCGCGAGCAGAGCCGGTTCCCGACCTGCTCGTCGCGCGAGCCCGTGCACAGGACGAACGCGACGTTGCTCGGCGCCTTGCCGTCCGACGGCCGGAGGACGGCGTTGTACGGACGGGTCGGGGCGAGGATCCGGTCCATCTGCGGCCCGGTGACGACGTTCGGGAAGCGGCCGAAACCAAGCGCCGGCTTCTGGTGGGCGTCGAACGGCGAAAAGCCGGTCGCGAGCGCTACGGAACGAACCACGACCTCCTCGGAGCGTTCCCGCATCCCGAGATCGATCGCGTCCGCCGGGCAGACCCGGACGCACTCGCGGCATTCGGAGCAGACCCCGCAGTCGAGGCACCGGTTCGCGCTCGTGCGCGCCTCGGTCTCCGTCAGCACGGCCTCATAGGGTTCGAACGAGTGCATCCGCTCGGCCGCCGGCGCCCGAGGGATCGGCACCGGGGGCCGCGGCTTCGCATCGCGGCGAGCCTCTTCGGCCACGACCTTCGCGTCGACCTCGGGCAGCCGGTCGTCATACCGGATCCCGGTGAGGGGCTTGCCCTCCAGGAACCGGTCGATGTAGAACGCGGCGCGCTTTCCCTGCCCGATCGCCGTGACGATCATCCCGGGGCCGGTGACGGCATCGCCGCCCGCGAAGACACCGGGAAGGCTCGTGACGAGCGTTTCGGGATCGGCCCGGATCGTGCCGTTCCGCTGGAGCTCGACCTCCGAGGCGAACGCGGCGGTGTTCGGCGCGAGGCCGATCGCCGTGATCACGACCTCTCCGTGGACGTCCTGCGTCACCGAAGGGTCGAAGGCAGGGCGGAAGCGGTGCTCGGAATCGAAGACCGACGTGCAGCGGATGAGTTGAACCCCCAGGACCTTACCGTCGTAGCCGAGGACGCGACCGACGCCCCAGGAGTTCGTGACGACGATCCCTTCCTCCTCCGCCTCCTGGATCTCCCAGGGGTGCGCCGGCATCTCCTTCCGGGATTCGAGACAGTAGAGGCGGACCTCGCGGGCCCCCAGGCGAAGGGCGCTGCGGGCCGAATCAATCGCGACGTTCCCGCCGCCGATCACGATCACCGTCTTCCCGGCGAACGACGGGGGAGTCCCCGCGTTGAGCGCGTGCAGGAACTCGACCGCGTCGAGGACCCCGTTCAGCTCCTCCCCCGGCACCGCGAGCTTGCGGCCCCCCCGGTCGCCGGTGGCGAGGAACGTCGCGGAGAACCCGGCCTCCTTGAGCGCCTTCAGCGACGTAACCGGATGATTCGTCTCGATCTTCACTCCGAGGGCGGTGATGTTCGCGAGGTCCCGCGCCACCACGTCCTTCGGCAGCCGGTAGGACGGGATCCCCCAGCGCAGGATCCCTCCGGCCTCCTTCTCGGCCTCGAAGATCGTGACGTCGTACCCCGCACGGCCGAGGACGTAGGCGGCCGCGAGGCCGCTCGGCCCGCTGCCGACCACCGCGACCCGTCCTTCCTTACGGACCGTCGGAGGGCCGTACTCGGGCGTCGGGTGCGCCGCGTAGTAGCGGTCCGACATGAACCGCTTGATCCCCCGGATAGAGACCGGTCCTTCGAGCTCCTTGCGGGAGCAGGACTCTTCGCAGGGGGCGTAGCAGGCCCGGCTCAGCACGCCGACAAGCGGCGCATCTTCCAAGTGCTGGCGGAACGCCGCGTCGTACTGGCCCGAGCGGACCAGCGACACGTAGCCGTGGGGCTTCACCCCGGCCGGGCAGGTGAACGAGCACGGCGAGGAGCCCCGGCGGGTGATGACCGCCTTCTTCGGCACCGCCTGGGGGAAGGCGATATGGGCGGCCCGGCGGGCCGTCAGATCATAGTTGAACTCGTCCGGCACGGCCACGGTGCAGGCCGCCTCGCACAGCGCGCAGCCCGTGCACTTCGCGGGGTCGATGAACGTGGGCTTGCGCTTGAGATGGACGAGGAATCCGCCGTCGGCGCGAGGCTCGATATCGTGGACCTCGGAGGAGATGAGGGTCCGGACGTTCGGGTGGTTGTTCACCGCGGCCATCTTGGGCGTGGAGATGCAGCTCGCGCAGTCGAGGGTCGGGAAGACCTTGCTCAGGAGGATCATCCGGCCCCCGACGCTCGGCTCCTTCTCGACGACGAGCACGCGGTAGCCCATGTCCCCGAGCGTGAGGGCCGATTCCATCCCCCCCACGCCGGCGCCGAGGACGAGCACGTCGTACCGAGGCGACGGGGCGACGGCGCTCATGCGGTCCCCGCGGCGACCGCCGGCAGAGCGGTCGGGTGCGCCCCGAGTCCCTCGAGCGCCTTCGTGAACTGGACCATGTGGTGGACGAACGGCTCGGAGCAGACCGAGCAGATCGCCGCGGTCTTGACGCGCGCCGGGTCCTGTCCCCGTTCGCGCAGCAACGCCTGCGCCCGATCGACGACGTGCGCCGTCCGGGCGACGCAGTCAGAGAGGTAGGAGCACTCGGGGCCATCCGCGGCCACGAAGACGCCGTCGAAGCCGGCGTCGATCGCGTGGACGATCCACCGCGGGTTGATCCCCCCCGAGCAGGGTACCGCGATGACCTCCACCCCGACGGGGTAGTTCATATGCGCGCTCCCCGCGAGGTCGATCCCCATATCGGAGATGGCGTTCGTCGAGAAGACGAGTACGCGCGGATGCCGCTCGGGTGCGGGCATACTCGCCGTCACTTTTCCTTCCGGACAAAGATGTGCCAGAGTCCCGCGTCGGCGATCGTGCCGAGGTACTCATGACCGACCTTCCGGGCCCACAGCGGGACGTCCTCGGTCGTCCCCTCGTCGGAGGAGATGACCTCCATGACGCCGTGCATCGGAACGGCGGTCACGGCGCGCTTCGCCTCGAGCAGAGGCCCTGGGCACGCCACGCCGCGGGCATCGACCGTCTTATCGGCTTTCAACAAGCGCAGATGCTCCATGTCCAGCGTCATACTCCCTCGATTCGATTCACGAAACGGACACGATAAGACGGGGAGGTGAAACCGGAATGACACGGCGGTTCTACTTCGGTGAACTGCGCTTTACCTCAGACGGATATGCGGGGTGCGCCAAATTACCGAAACCCCTTCGGAGCGGCTTCGCGATCGGCGACAGCCCCGGCGCACGGCGAGAGGGATCCAACGGTGGAAAAGTGCCGGGGAGGGCGCCTCCGCCCTCCCCGCGCGGGGCGAGGGAGAACGCTCTCGTTCAGATGAAGAGCGTCGACCGGCTGTCGTCGGCGGCGGCGACGAACGTCCCCACGCCCCCGAAGTCGATGCCGTCGAGGAGCTCCTCGCGACGGATGCCCATCAGGTCCATCGTCATCGTGCAGGCGATCAGCCGGACGCCCTGATCCCGGGCCATCTGAACGAGGTGGGCGAGGCTCATGACCTTCTTCTCGCCCATGCGGTTCTTGATCATCCGGGTACCGAGGCCGGCCATGTTGAGCTTCGAGAGCTTGAGGTGGCTCATTCCGCGCGGCATCATCCAGCCGAACATCTTCTCGGTCGTCGACTTCGGGCTCTTCAGCGTCACCGGGCCTTCCTTGCGCAGGATGTTGAGGCCCCAGAAGGTGAAGAATATCGAGACCGGTATGTCCATCGCGGCCGCGCCGTTCGCGATGATGAACGCCGCGAGCGCCTTATCGAGATCCCCCGAGAAGATGACCATCGCCATTCCGCTCGCCCGAGGCTCCGCGGTCCCGAGGCCGGAGACCGCGCTCGGCGCGGTCGCTGCCTCTGCCATTCCCACCATGGTTCTCCTCTGCCTGAGAAGGATCTCCCCTCTCTGGACCCTCATGGGTCCCACGACGCAGAAAACCGCGAGGTCAACTCGCGTTGATGCCCGCGGGACCAGTCTGCACCGGAAAGGTTCGATGGTCTGCCCGCCTCTCTCCGAGCGACCGGCCGGAGCCCGCGGTACGGATGGGACGTAAACTCCTTACACCATCGCGGGTACTGTCCGTTCAGAGGTACTAAGCAACGTCTTCCAGATCCCCTTCCCAGGTCCCTCCACCGGACTCGCCCGGTTCGTGGAGGTCCCCCGAAGGGTCCCCGCCACCCGCGCATCGACGGACCTCGCTGAACTCGCTCCTGCGATGGTACCAGAACATCCCGTGGATCAGTGTCTACCGGGACCTGGTCCGATGGATGATCATCGCGGTCCCGATCGGCATTGTCGCCGGGCTCGGTTCTGCGCTGTTCTACTACCTGATCACCCTCTCCTCCGGCCTTCTGCTCGGACAGATCGCCGGGCTCTCCCTCCCAGTCGAGGGCGGGTCGGGAGCGCTCTCCTGGTCGAGCGCGTACCCGCGCGTGCTGTTCGTTCCGCTCCTCCTCGTGGTCGGGGGGCTCGTTGTCGGGGCGATCTCATGGTCGCTGGCCCCCGAAGTGGCGGGCCACGGGACGGATGCGACCATCGCCGCGTTCCACCAGCGTGCGGGCAAGGTCCGAGCGAGGGTGCCGATCCTGAAGACAATCGCCAGCGCCATCACTCTCGGCACGGGAGGCAGTGGAGGCAGGGAAGGTCCTACGTCCCAGATCGGGGGCGGCTTCGGCTCCCTCTGGGCTGACATCGTCGGGCTCAAGGACCGAGATCGTCGGGTCGCTCTCGCGACCGGAATGGGCGCCGGGATCGGGGCGATATTCCGGGCGCCGCTCGGCGGGGCGGTCTACGCCGCGGAGATCCTCTATACTGGCGATTTCGAGCCCGAGGTCTTCGTTCCCGCGATCATCGCCTCGGTGGTCGCGTTCTCCGTCTATTCCTCCATCTTTGGCTTTCACACCCTGTTCTACACCCCGAGCACGCTGGCGAGCTACGCGTTCACCCCGAACCGGCTCCCGCTCTACGCCGTCCTCGGGGTCGTGTGCGGGGGGATGGGACTCCTGTTCACGCGCATGTACCAGCACACGGAAAGCTGGTTCAACACCGCCCGCTGGCACCCGGTGCTTCGGCCGATGTTGGGAGCCGCCGTCGCCGGGGCGATATTCCTCGGCGCCTGGGCCCTCCTTCCCCAGCAGGGGCACTTCGCCTCGCTCTCCTCGCTCACGGTCGGGTACGGGTTCGTCCAGGCGGCGATGAACAGTCAGCTCGACAACGGCCAGTTCACGATGGTCGTTATTGGCATCCTCATCGCGGCGATCCTGCTTCGGATGGTGATGACCTCGTTCGTCGTGGGCAGCGGCGGAAGCGCGGGCCTCTTCGGTACGAGCGTGGTCGTCGGGGCGCTGCTCGGGACCGCGGTCGGAGGGACCTTCCACCAGCTCCTTCCCGGCCTCGTGCCGCTCTCGGTCGTCCCGGTCTTCTCGATCGTCGGGATGATGTCGTTCTTCGGGGGGATCTCGAAGGCGCCTCTCGGCGTGCTCATCATGGTCACCGAGATGGTCGGGAGCTACACGGTCCTGCCCGCGGCGATGCTGTCGATCTTCATCGCCTACGTAGTCACCGGGCGCACCCACATTTACCGAGAGCAGCTCCCGACCCGCATCCAAAGCCCCGCGCACCGGGACGAGTACCGTGGCTACTTCCTCGCCAACACCTCGGTCGGCGAGATCGCCGAGCGGCAGTCGGAGCGGGTCCCCCCGTCCCTCCCGATCCATGAAGCGGTCGATCTCGCCGTCTTGCATGGGCACTCCGTTCTCTCGGTGGAGAGCGGAGGCACATGGGCCGGCGCCGTCTTCCTGAGCGACCTCCTCGAGGTCCCCGAGGAGAAACGCGAGACCACTCCCGTGATCGACATCGCCCATCCGGTCGATCTGGTCCTGCCGGCCGATCTCTCGGCGGAGGCGGCGCTCCGCGAGATGGACCGGCACCATACGACCGTGGCAGCGATCCTGAGCGTCCAGCCGCCCCTTCGGATCCTCGGTCTTGTCACACGGCGGGGGATCCGGGACCAGGACTTCAGCGGAATCTCCAGCGGGGGGCCCTGACGGCTCCAAGACTTGAATCGGAGCCGAGTCCGGCGTCGGTGGGGTTGAAATCCGCCGACGCGTAGGGGAACTGGTGCCCGGCATTCCCCCGACCCTTCGAGAGTGGCTGATGGCGCTCGACGAACCCAGCATTCGGTACCGGGTGCTCATCGAGCTCGAGGACCGGTCTCCCGCGGATGCCGATGTGGCGGCGGAGCAGCGTCGCATCGGGGAGACGGGCTGGGCCGCGAGGATCCTTTCCTTGCAGTTCCCGGACGGGCATTGGGGATCGCCGGGCTCGGCACCGGAGGACCTGTACAATCCCAAGTACATCGTGACGAATTGGCAGCTCCTGGTCCTCTCGGACCTCGGAGCTCGCCCCGACGACCCCCGGGTCCAGCGGGCGGTCGCGCTCGTCTGGGATCGGTGGGGGGTAAAGGAGAACGCCTTGGGGGGCTCGGACAGCGAGCTCTGCATCACCGGCAACGCGGTCCGGTACCTGGCGCGGCTCGGCGATCCGAACGACCCCCGTCTCGCGGCTCCCATCGACTGGCTCCTCCGCACGCAGAAGCCGGACGGGGGCTGGCACTGCTTCGACTCGCCGATCGGTACGCTCGACTGTTGGGAGGCCCTGGCGGCGTTCGCCGCCCTTCCCCGCGATCGGTGGACCGAACCGATCCGCCGCTCCGTCGAACGGGGCGCCGAGTTCTACCTGGCGCGGGCCTTACTGAACGAAGGGGGAGCTCCGTACGCCCCGTGGTACCGCATCCACTACCCGAACCATTACTACTACGACTTCCTGGTCGGGCTCGATACCCTCACCCGCCTCGGCTACGGCTTGGATCCGCGGCTCGCGACGGCCCTCGACCTGCTCGAGTCGAAGCGCAATCCCGACGGCAGTTGGAACCTCGAGGCGGTCCATCCCGACGGCATCCTCTCGCCCGAGGAGATCGACCAGTACACGACCCGATTGCCCCGGTACCCGTATCTGCTCGAACTGCCGGGGGTGCCGAGCCGCTGGATCACCCTCACCGCTCTCGCGGTGCTGAAACGAGCCGGCCGACTGTAGGAGCGGGCGCGCGCCGCGCATCCTCCCCGCGAACGTTCGCCGGGAGAGCCGTCGAAGGGCCTCCCTAGCGAGCGCCGGTCGCCCGCGCGAAGAAGAGCCGCGGGTCAGGTCGCTCAGGCGCACGACGCGGCCGTCTGACCGGCCGGGGCAGATGGTCCGTCACCTTCGGCACGCACTCGTCATGGCAGTCGAGACAAAGCCCCCGATGCTTCTTCGGGAGTTCCTTCGCCGCGGCCCAGCACTCGTCCATCGTTTCGTGGCCACATACGGCGCACGGATGGAGGACCGTCGGCATCGGGATTCCCGAGCGCCGGCCCCCCATTTTTACCCTTTCACCAACTGC